>CAYUZZ010000055.1:0-10080 GCA_964449505.1 uncultured Hyphomicrobiales bacterium
TCCCAGTTTAAGCCATTATTTCTTGACATTTCTAATGTAACAGTGTCCAAGGGTAAAATACCATCCCATACTATGCGATATGGTCTGGAAACGTCTATAAATTCGCCTCCATTAGGTTGAACGATATTTAGATTATTTGGAAGATTGTTTATATCTTCTTTACCTCCGCTAATGCTGATGGACAAATCAAGGCATGCGTCGCTAACTAACTTAATTTTCCGGAAAATATAAAGAGTATCCTTGGGTAAAAATACTATTTCTATGTGATAAATTTCGTCTTTTCGCAAAATTTTATTTTTCGAAATACCATTTAACTTGAATTCGGGATAATCAATAATATCAGTAACTAAAATATCATCATTTCTTGGAATTATATCAAAACCTTTTTTCCCGTTCAAGCCAGGTTGTACAACACCAAAGGAATGGCTACTGATGGGCTCAATCTCCAAATATGGCAAATCTTCTTTGTTAATTAAATAATCTTTCCCATCAGAGATTCCATTATCGGTATTTATCAACACTATTCTGTTGATTTGTTCACATGAATTAACTGAAACTTCTAAATGATGCGGTCTAAAACCACTCGAGTGAAAGTAAATTATCTCTGAATAGTATTCTGATTCTGAAACGTTTTTGATGTTATCAAAAAACAAACAATTAAATCCTTTGCAGATACTTTTGATAAATGTGGGATTCTCTGACAGAAACGATATCGAATATAAGTTCGATTCTTTTTGAATCAATGAATTCTTAATAAGATTTTCGTCGAAAATTCCTCCACCATCATTAAGCAAAATAACTGTATATTTTTCATCAGGTTTGTTGGTAAATGAAATTACATTAAATTCACTCGAGAAAGCATTGGTAAAATTACTGGTTCCAAAATTATTGGTGATGTTTAGGGAATTTAACAAAGCATCTTTAGAATTTGTAGGGCTTTGAATTACAAAAGGATAATCATTAAAACCTGTAATTGCTACTCGGTTCGAACCAAAATCAACCAGATTTATGAAATTGGAAATAAATGATTGATATAATTTGATTTTTTCTTTATTTACAGAGCCTGAAAGATCAAGGGCAAATACGAATAAATTCTTTTTATTTGGATTATCCTGAACTTTTAAGGAGCTAAACTCGGTAATAGGATTGAAATTATTAAATAAATTTATGTTTTCTTTTTTTAATTCCTTGGATTGACTATTAATTTCGTTATAAAATTTCAGTGATACTTTAGGATAATTTTCAGAATTTATATCATAAATATATATTCCATCTTTTGATGAGACGGTTTGAAAATAGAACAAAATAAGGAATATCGTAAAATAATATTTCATCAATTAAAAGTAAATTTACATTATTTAATTCAATATATTTTAGAGGAAAGAACACAAAAAAAATTGTTTATTATTTTAAATATACCATTGCAAAGAACAGTATTTGTGCAAAATATAGATGATAGATAACTTTTGGCAAATTTAAATTTAGTAATTTAAATCTGAAACCAATATATGAAAATATAGTCCCAAAAACAAACCAAGAGATATAATTTTGGGCGGGTGCAATTCCTATTTGCCAATTCCAGTAAGATAGTTCGGTTGCTGCTGGTTCCAAAAAAATATCGAAAAGCATCATAAGGAAACCAGTAATAAATGATTTTGAAATGCTACCTATTAATTGATGGTTTATTTTAGAAAAACGTTGTATAATGGCAGTCGAAGAGATAAGGCTGGTAAACCATGCAAATCCAATTGCAATTGGGACTCCTAAGAATTGAGGCTGAAGAATAGTTCCATATTTGTACACTCCAAAAATAACACCAGTTCTGACACCCACCAATTCAATTACAAAACCTGTAGTTATTACAAATGTGAAGTAAAGAAGATAATTTTTAGTTGAAGTTTTACTCATCGATTTTTTAGCAATTTCTGTGAGGATTTCATACATTGAAAAAATGGATACGATAATCAATATAGGTCCTGAAGCGATTCTACTTAACTCAGTAAATAATCCCAAAATCTGCCATAAACCACCAAAAAACATCATTGCATACAGAACAATTAGTTTAATTTTATAATCCATCATTTATCCTGAAAACATAAAATTTTAGAGACTCATTTGTTAACTTAAAATTTTTTTTCAATCTTAATCTCCCTATCCTTCCACTTCAATGTTCCATATTTTGATCTAAAATAAGAATTTATTCCAATAATAATTATCACAACAATAGAAACGGGGTGCAAAAATATTGAAATTATCAAATTATGCTTAAAAGAAATTGACAGCATAAAACGCCATAAGAAATTGAGTGAAATTGCAATCATAATAAACGAAGAGAAATATCCAATAACCAAAAGGACAAATGGTAAAACTGCAGATAGAAATGCTATTATTAAAAAGAAAAAGAAGGGAATAGTTTTAAAATTTGTCAATCCAAATAAATTTTTTGATAAGCCATTCCAAATTTCTCTACCATTATTATACATTTTTCCATAGACAATACCTGTTCCAGCTCCTGTTAGAGTTCTGAAATTACTCTTCTTAAACAATCGCGATAAGGCAACATCCTCTACAATATTATCCTTCACTGCTTTATGTGTTCCAATTCTGGAATATGAACCCCTATTAACGGCAATCCATTGTCCATTAGCTGCTGAAAAAATACTAAGGGGAATAGTCAAAGTTGTTTTGAGAATAAGTCCCGAATATATGATCAAATCAATGACGGGAATAATTAATTTTTCCCAAAAAGAAGTAGTTATTTGCTGAGGAAATGCACTAAACAAATCTAAATTGTATTCTTGCATCATTCCTACTGTTTTGGAAATGGCATCTTCAGAGTATGAATTATCAGCATCAGTAAATATCAATATTTCACCTTGGGAATTCTCGAAAAGCTGGAAACAAGCCCAATTTTTGCCAAGCCATCCTGTGGGTAAAGTCTTACCGTCAATAACTTTAATATTAATCAATTGGTTGGAATTTACAATATCCATAGTAATTTTCAAGGTATTATCGGTTGAATTATCATTTAATACAATTATTTCAAAGTTTGGATAATTCTGTTTCATTAAACTTTTTATTACTTTTCGGATATTATTTTCTTCGTTTCTTGCTGGAATTAATACACTAACGAATGGAAATTCTTGCGATTTTTTGGCTTTTCTAAGGAATGGACCAATTGTCGTATTGATTATCACATTGATATTCAAAATTAATAATAGAAAAATTGAAATTATCATCAAATAATCATTTAGCAAAAGCCCATGTATAAGATTTCCTATCATAATTTCGTACTTATATTGAAGAAATTCTTACTTAATTCGCTGATAGATTTTTTACCATAACTTATCGTTAAACCTTTTTTATCTTGAATAATTTGGGTTTGTATCTCATTATTTAAGTGTAAATAAATACCCTCAAATTCTCTAATTGAATTGAAATTATATTTATCAACGATTATATTTTCCGAAAAATTAAAAAAAACTTCTGGTTTTTCCTCCTTCAGAAAAAAGATATTAATTGAAAGAAATATCAAATTAACTTTACCGTGGTAATTTTCAACAATTCTGTCTATTCCTTTACCAAAATTATATTTTGAAATAAAGGGAGGCAGAAGAATACCTTGTGGGAAAATTGTAAAAAAAGATTGCTGATTGTCCGTCATTTGTTCGACAGTATAATTAAGACTTTTAACAATACTTTTGGGTGATTCCTGATTAATTGAATATCCACCAAGTTTACGAAAAAAACTATATTTTTCAAGTGAGGATTCAAGAATCATAATAAAAAATTTACGTTTAAAGAATTTTTCATTCAGTAAATAAAGGAAAAAACCGTCCCACCAAGAAGAGTGATTTGGTGCAATAATAATAGGATATTCAGGGTTAGTATTCGGAATATCACCGATTAAATTAATAGCATAGAAATTCCTTTTAAGCAAAGGATAAATATATAAATCGAACAAGAATTTTGAAAATTTGCTATGATTTGCTGTTAACATTGCTCATTTGAAGTATATTTCTTTTAATAAATTCACTAAGCATAATACTTATTTTTTCTGTATTGGGAACAAATACTCTCCCTAAAAAAGGGTTAAGTCCGCGTTCTTCAATTTTCCTCAAAATTGATGAATAAATATTACCTGCTGCATAAATCGAAAATCTTGATTCAGCATCGAGCAAAGCAACACCTGTAATAGAATCCTGATAAAATAATCTGACACGCTCAACCTGAAATTTCATGAAATCACGGAATTGCAAATTAAAATTTTCGTTAAAGAAATCACTCTCCTCCAAACCATAAGATTTAATTTCATCTATTGGAAGGTAAATTCTTTGCATATTCTTATCCTCTTGAATGTCCCTAAGAATATTGGTTAATTGCATGGCAACACCCATTTTCTCGGCATAAAACAGAGTATTGCTATCTTTAAAACCCATTATATAAGTCATCATAAGCCCAACAACTGCTGCAACTTTATAACAGAATACATATAGTTCGTCAAATGTATTATAGCGATTAATAGTTATGTCCATCTGAACACCGTCAATCAAATCCATCGGATATTCTAAAGGGATTTTGTACAATTTAGCTGCCGAAATAAATGACTTTATAGACGGATGTTCCGATTCACCAAATAAGTATGCATTTTGTAATTCCCCTCGTACTAAATCCAATTCTTTAATTATATCTTGTATTGTTCTATTTCTTGGATTATCAACAATATTATCGACATATCGACAGAATGAGTAAACTGCATAAGTAGCCCATCTTTTTTCTTGGGGCATGAATTTAGTTGCGAAGAAAAAACTTTTTGCATGAAACCTCATTATTTCCTTTGCATATAAATATGCTGGATACAAGTCACTACTAAGCCAATATTTGATATTATTTTGCAAAGTCTTCATCTATTAGATTCTTTGTTGCCTCAGCTGAAAGCATAACACCTGGTAATCCACCACCAGGGTGGGTGCCAGCTCCAACTAAATATAAGTTGTTAAAATTCTCACTTTTATTGTGAGGTCTAAAATATGCAGTTTGCAATAAAGTAGGTTCCATACCCCAAGGGGTGCCTAAATATGAATTCCTGTTATTCTGAAAGTCGAGCGGTGTAAACATCTCCTCAACTTCTATTTTTTCCCTTAAATCAAGCATATCGAATTCAGCTTCCAAGAAATTAATTACTTTATTAACGAATTTCCTACCAGTGACGTTCCAATCAATTTTGGAAAGTTGGTTGGTTACTGGAATCAATACATAAATGCTTTCGCATCCATCTGGTGCCATATTGCTATCGGTTCTGCTTGGTACGTGTAAATACATAGAGAAATCTTCGGGTAAAACATTGTTATCGAAAATATCTGCAACTAATTCCTTATATCTATGTGATAAAATAAGTGTGTGGTGTAATAATTGAGGGTATTTCTTTTTAACTCCCAAATAAATAACAATTGTACCCATAGAGTATTTAATTTTGCTGTTCGGTTTAAGAGACCATTTATTGGGAATATCAATTAATTGATTATAAGTATGTGTAACATCTGTATTTGAGATAACAATATCGGACAAAATTTCTTCATTATTAACTACAATTCCAATTGCCTTGCCATCTTTAATTATTATTTTTTCGGCTGGAGAGTTAGTATAAATCTCCCCACCTAATTCCTCGAATAAATTCTTGAAAGCATTTACCAAGCTGTACATACCGCCTTTAGTGAACCATACACCCCCAACTTTTTCTAAATATGAGATCATCAAATAGATTGCAGGGACTCTAAATGGATTACCCCCAATGAATAGGGGATGAAATGAAAACATAAATCTATGTCTGAAATCCTTAAAATACTTTGAAGCCAATCCATAAGCCGAAAAGAAAGCTTTAATTTTCATAGCTTTCGGTACAAATTTCACCATTGTTAACAGCTTATTGAAGGGTTGGGAACCTAAACCTTTTTCGATGACTTCTTCATATATCAATCTGGAATTTTCAATAAAATTGTCATAGTTATCCGCATCAGATTGATTAAATTTACTCATTTGTGCTTTCATTTTATTGGAATCGCCAGAGTAATCAATAAATGTTTTGTCATGGAAATAAATCCTGTAATAGGGTGATAGAGGTATCAGGTCAACATAGTCGCTCAATTTTTTTCCAGCTGCTGTAAATATACTTTCTATTATCTTGGGTGCAGTTACTAATGATGGTCCCATATCAAAGGTATAACCTTGCTTTTTGAATTGGAATGCATGCCCCCCCACCATGGAATTTTTCTCGAATAATTTAACTTTCCAACCATCTGATTGTAATCTGATAGCAAGTGATAATCCTCCAAAACCAGAACCTATAATAATTGCTTGTCTCATATACTTTATAAAAAATTGGTTTTAAATTAGTAAATAATACAGTTGAAATTTTTTCATATAACTGATTTTATTCCGAAATATTTTAATCTGTTGATTAATTCTTTTTTTTCAGGTGATTATTTAGTATATTAAATTAGTTGCAGTATTTTATTAATAAAATAGTTTAGAAGCATCAAATAAGGAATTATGGAATTTTCTGAATTACTTGTATTGCCATATAAGAATCCAGTTATTATTTTTATGATAGTACTGCTGGTAATATTATTATCACCAATTATACTAAAGAAATTTAAAATTCCGGGTTTAGTTGGTTTGATAATCTCTGGTATGCTTTTGGGTCCCAATGGCTTTTATATCCTTGAAAGGGATAGTTCCATAATACTATTCGGAACAGTTGGCTTGCTATATATTATGTTTCTGGCAGGCTTGGAATTAGATTACCATGCTTTTAGAAAAAATAGGAAAAAGAGCATAATATTCGGGTTTCTTACTTTCATTATTCCATTAACAGGTGGTTACTTATTTTGTATTTTCATTTTGAAGTTGAATCACACTGCTTCGATTTTGATTGCAACAATGTTTTCAACTCAAACATTGGTTTCATATCCAATAATTTCACGTTTAGGTATATTAAAAAATGATATTGTTGGAATAGCCGTTGGTGGCACAATTTTTACTGATTCAGCAGTTCTAATCATTTTGTCAGTGATCGTTAGATCTGTTCAAGGCTCTTTAAGTATTGACTTTTGGTTTGATTTAATAATTAGCTCGGCAATTTTCATCTTTATAGTAATTTATTTATTTCCAAAGTTAGCAAAATGGTTTTTTAAGAATATAGAACCAGAAAGTGTTTGGCAATATATTTTTGTACTATTGCTTTTATTCACTTCCGCTTTTTTATCCGAATTAGCAGGTATAGAACCTATCATAGGTGCATTTATTGCAGGTTTGGCACTAAATAGATTGCTCCCATCAAATTCAGCTTTGATGGATAAAATTGACTTTGTTGGCAATGCTATATTTATTCCATTCTTTTTGATTTCTGTTGGCATGATTGTGGATTTGAGCGTTATAGTTACAGGATGGGAAACTATTCTCTTTGTTTGCACTATTACAAGCGTTGCAATTATTACTAAATGGGTCGCAGCATACATTTTTGGGAAAATTTACAAATTAACTAAAATTCAATATTCCTTACTTTTTGGATTAAGTTCTGCCCATGCAGCTGCTACTCTGGCTATCATTTTTGTAGGAGTACGCATCGGAATAGTTGATAGTAGTATATTGAACGCTACTGTTGTATTGATTTTAATTACCTGCATTGTCAGTTCATTTGTTACCGAAAATTATGGTAGAAAAGTAGCCCTAACAATTCAAAATGCTCCATATCAAATTTACGAGAAAATTCAACGCATTCTGGTACCAATTTCGAACCCAAATAATATCAAAAATTTGATGGAATTTGGCTTATTTATTAAGGATATTTATTCAAAAGAGTTCATTACATCATTGATGGTGTTTGATAAAGAATATGATATTGAAGCAAAAGTAACCAATTGCAGAATGGTGCTCGATAGAGTTATAAAAGAAATATCACCAAATTTGATGAACCAAGTCCAAATAGCTTCAAGAATTGATATTAGTCCAAGTTCAGGCATTTTGAGAGCAATCAAGGAGTTATTAATCTCTGATATTGTGATTGGTC
The DNA here is from genome assembly GCA_964449505.1 of uncultured Hyphomicrobiales bacterium. Classification (GTDB taxonomy): domain Bacteria; phylum Bacteroidota; class Ignavibacteria; order Kapaibacteriales; family UBA2268; genus JBDHXE01. The sequence goes on from CAYUZZ010000055.1 coordinate 8,069, forward strand.
TTAGCGAAAAACACTTGATAAGCGATTTCATTTTTGGAAGCATTGCAGAAAATTTGGTTAGCGAAACTAATCAATGCATTTATATTGTAAAAATTACATACCCTCTAAACACAAATGAAAAAATCTTCATTTTCCTTGCTGCCAATGCCGAGCTTGAGGAGGGATTTGAAAATTTAATAGTTACCTTGAGCCGTTTATGTATAAACATTGGAGCCATTTGTGTATTTTGCTGTTTTGAAAGAACTTCGGCAGCCATCAGACACACTCTGAAATTCCACAAAATCATAATGACTGCTTCATTTGAAACAGCAGCAAATATTGAAGAATTTGATAAATTTAAATCATGGATACAAGAAGACGACATGATTTGTTTTATAAACTCAAGATTTAAAGGAATTTCATACGACTCAATTTATGATAATTTTTTGCATAAAGTAGCTGCAGAATTCCAAAATAATAATTTTGCCATTATATATCCAGAACAAAGCCCAGTAATTAGAACCGAAAGTTATACAAAATATGATATTATGGATAGTTCAGCTGTTGGAGAAAGTATGAAATTGGTTGAAACAATCAAAAAATGGTTTGCTATAATAAAGGTTAACTAACACAAACAAGGATTAAATTTGAATTATTCCACTCAATTTTTAAATATACTAAAATTATGAAAATACTACTAACCGGGGTAACGGGTTATATTGCGCAAAGATTATTGCCAGTTTTATTAGAAAATGGGCATGAAGTTATTTGTTGCGTAAGGGATAAAAAACGATTCAATGTAAGGAAATATTCTACATCTAATATATCTGTAATTGAAGTTGATTTCTTAAATCTTGAAAGTTTGAAACAAATACCTGATGATATTAACATTGCTTATTATCTTATACATTCCATGTCAACGCAAGGCGGAGATTTTGAGGAAATGGAGCAAATATGTGCCAATAATTTTAGAGCACGGATGAATCAAACAAGTGCTAAACAAGTAATATATTTGAGTGGCATTAGTAATTCCGAAGAATTGTCGAAGCATTTATCATCACGTAAGAATGTTGAGTCAATTTTATCCGATGCTAATTATTCACTTACAACAATAAAGGCAGGAATTATAATTGGCTCTGGAAGTGCTTCCTTTGAAATTATTCGAGATATAGTGGAGAAATTACCTTTTATGATAACTCCACGATGGCTGAAAACAAAGGGGCAACCAATAGCTATTCGTAACGTGGTAGATATACTAATTGGGATAATTGGAAAAGAAGAAACTTACAATAAGAGTTTTGATATTGGAGGTCCAGATGTTTTAAGTTATAAAGAAATGCTATTGCGTTTCGCAAGAATACGCGGTCTAAAAAGGCGAATAATTATTGTGCCAGTTATGACTCCAAAAATATCGTCATATTGGTTGTATTTTGTAACCGCTACTTCTTTTGCGCTTGCCAAAAATTTAGTAAATAGTATGAAGGTAGAAGTGATCTGCCAACCAAATAACTTAATCACATTATTAGGTATCAAGATGATTGATTACGATACATCAATCAAACTTGCATTTGATAAAATTGAGCAAAATCAGGTACTTTCAAGTTGGAAAGATGCACAAACAAGCAATATTTTCAATGAAGGTTTATCAAAATTTATTGAAGTACCAACTAACGGCTGTTTCAAAGACATTCGTATTTTAAAAGTGGAAAATAGTAAGGATTCACTACAAAAAATATGGTCAATTGGTGGAAAAAATGGCTGGTATTACGGCAACTGGCTATGGGAACTTAGAGGTTTTTTAGACCAACTTGCTGGGGGAGTTGGTATGAGAAGAGGTAGAAAAAGTGACATAGAGATTGCTTCAGGAGATGCCCTTGATTTTTGGCGAGTACTCTTAGCAGATAAGGATGAGAAACGCCTTTTATTATATGCCGAGATGAAACTTCCAGGCGAAGCGTGGCTCGAATTTAATATTGACAGCAATAATATGCTTAAGCAAACTGCAACATTTAGACCATTAGGATTATTGGGTA
>CAYUZZ010000056.1:0-10045 GCA_964449505.1 uncultured Hyphomicrobiales bacterium
GGAATTGAAGTTCCCGAAAGAGTTGAATACATACGTGTAATTATGGCGGAGCTAAACAGAATTGGCAACCACCAAATCGCAGTAGCTACTTTTGGATTGGATGCAGGAGCATTTACCCCATTTTTGTATTTATTCAGAGATCGTGAAATGATTCTGAATCTTTTCGAATGGGCTTCAGGTGGACGTTTACTTTATAATTATTTTTGGATTGGAGGACTTCAAAGAGATGTCCCATCAAATTTTAAAGAAACTTGCCTTGAAATTGTCAAAACAGTTCGCTCTACCAATTTGGAAGTAATAGAATTATTAATCAAAAATAAGATATTTATTGAAAGAACGGCTAATGTAGGAATTTTACCTGCTGATGTAGCTGTTAATTTTGGTGTTACTGGGCCTATTCTCCGTGCTTCCGGAGTTCCTTATGATTTGAGAAAAGTTGAGCCATATTCAATTTATGACAGATTTAATTTTGATGTGGTTGTTGGAAAAGGTGAGATGGGGACTGTTGGTGACTGTTGGGATAGAAATATTGTACGTATGAGAGAGATGGAAGAGAGCTGTAAAATTATTGAGCAAGCAATCTCTCAAATGCCCGATGGACCATCTGATGTAAGAGAAAAAGTTCCGAAAAGAATTAAACCGCCAAAAGGTGAGTTCTATACCAAGGCAGAAAATCCAAAAGGAGAACTCGGTTTTTACATTGTAAGCGATGGCTCTAACAAACCATACAGAGTAAGAGCAAGAGCAACAAGTTTTGTAAATCTTAGTGTTCTACCTGTTATAACACAGGGTTATATGATTGCAGATTTGATAATGATACTGGGTAGTCTTGACATAGTTTTAGGTGAAATTGACAGATAATATATTAGTATAGATCATGGAACATAATTTTATATTCGATTTAGTTGGTGATAATTTTTTAACTTATGCTATAACAATAGTTATTCCATTGGTTTTTGTTTTAATATATGCTTTGATTGCCATACTTGGTGAATTGAAGATAGCCTCGTGGATTCAGGATAGATTGGGTCCAATGAGAACTGGCTGGAAAGGGGTTCTCCAACCTTTAGCCGAAGTAATTAAATTACTCCAAAAGGAAGATATAGTACCCACCGATGCTAACAAACCCTTGTTTAACCTTGCACCTTATATCATGTTTACTGGTGCATTTGCAGCTTTTGCAGCCATTCCTTTCAGTTCACAATTTGTCCCAGCAAAGTTGAACGTTGGACTATTTTATATATTCGCAATAGGTGCATTTGCCGTTATTGGAATTGTAATGGGTGGTTGGGCATCTAACAACAAGTATTCATTACTTGGTGGCATGAGGGCAGTTTCTCAAATGATTAGCTACGAGATACCTATTGCCTTGGCGTTGCTTTCAATTGCTGCTTTATCAGGAAGTTTAGATATTCAGGAAATTATTGGTCAGCAAAAAGGTGGAATTTGGAACTGGTTCATTTTTGGTGGAAATGGCTCTGCTTTAAAAATAGTTTTCATACCATTTACCCTTGCTCTCTTTGTTGTTCATTTTACATCTTCACTTGCAGAGACAAATAGAATTCCGTTTGATATTCCAGAGGGTGAATCTGAAATCGTGGCTGGCTACCATACAGAGTATAGTGGTATGAAGTTTGCGATGTTCTTTTTTGCAGAATATGCTAACATGTTTACAGTATCAGCAATTCTTACTATTTGTTTTTTTGGAGGATGGCAGTCTCCTTTTGGGGATTTTCTAAATAGTCCCATAATGCAATCGGTGTGGTTTGTTACAAAAGCAATGTTCTTTGTATTCGTACAAATTTGGTTACGCTGGACTTTACCAAGACTTAGAGTAGATCAGTTAATGTTTGTTAGTTGGAAAGTAATGACACCTATAGCATTTGTTTGCTTTCTTGCAATTGCTTTTTGGGGTATGATTAAATAAAAAATAATAAGTGGTTTTTATAAATGGAATATTTTAAAAATATTATAGAGGGACTTTCTACAACTGCTATTGGAATGAAAATTACACTTCATCACCTTTTTGGCAAGAAAGTTACAAATCAGTATCCAGATTCTTATCACCCGATATTAAGTGGTGATATGCCCACAAATTCAAGGAATCGTCTTTTTGTAGATATGACAGGGTGTGATGGATGTGAACAATGCGACAAGGCTTGTCCAGTAAATTGCATCACAATTGAAACCATCAAAGTATCTCCCACAGAGGTGGAGGCACCGTTGATGAACGATGGTAAAAAACGCAAATCTTGGGTATCCAAACATGAGATTGATTTTGCCAAATGCTGTTTTTGTTCTCTTTGTACGGAGGTTTGTCCTACAAATGCTATCCAAATGACTGCAGAATTTGAATATTCAAAATTCGATCGAGAAAATCTTAAATATAATTTTTCGGTTCTTACACCCGAACAGGTTATCGAAAAAAGCAGAATGTGGACTGAATACCAAGATGCAAAGAAAAAAGAACAAGAAGAAAAGAAAAAAGCAGAAGCAGAAAAAAAACTTCAAGATGAAAGTAAACAATCAGAACCATTAGTAGTAGCTCAAGAATTATCCGATGAAGAAAAGGTAAAAGAAAGAGAAGCTAAACGATTAGAAGCTGAACTCAAAAAAGCAGAACGACTCGCTGCCAAACATCAAGAGTCAAGTAATTAATTTTAGATAATGAAATAATTAGATAAATTTATGGACTGGATGAAAATTGCATTTTTTGGTTTTGCGCTGATTGTAATCATATCAGCCGGGGGTGTTGCATTTTCCCGAAAAATGATGTATTCAGCATTTTCACTATTATTTACATTCTTTGGTGTTGCAGGACTTTATGTTTTGCTGAATGCTGACTTTATTGCGGTAACACAAATAATGGTTTATATTGGTGGAATATTAATATTGATAATTTTCGGCATAATGTTGACATCAAAGTTTACTGATTTGCAAATAAAATCAGGCACCACAGGCATAGTTCAGATTACTTTTGCTACAATAACAACTTTAGTTGGTGCCATTTTTTTAATTGTTACATATTTTAATACTGAATGGTATCAACAACCACTTGTTTCTGTTACCACAACTGTGGAACCAATTGGGATGTTGTTAATGACTAAATACTTTTTAGCATTTCAAATTGCTGCTATATTATTACTGATAGCTTTTATTGGTGCGGCAAAAATTGCGAGGAGGAAATAATATGGAAATCGGATTATTTCAATATTTATTTGTAAGCGGTATATTATTTTGTTTAGGATTGTTTACTATTCTTACTAGGAAGAATGCTATCATGGTGTTGATGGGTTTAGAATTAATCCTCAACTCTGCAAATATTAATTTTCTTGCATTTGCTAAATATTCAGGAATGAATTTCGAGGGACACATTGCTACTTTGTTTGTGATTATCCTTGCCGCCGCAGAGGTGGCAGTTGCATTAGCCATTTTCCTGAATATCTATCAGAATTATAAACATGTGAATGTAGATGAAATAAGTGATTTAAAAGATTAATATAATTTGATAATAAACAAAAAGTAATAGATTATGAATCAAGAACTTTTACTAAATCTCTCGTTAATAATATTGATACTACCATTGGTCAGTTTTCTGATTATTATATTTAATCAGAAGAGGACTATGAAGACAGCTCCAATTATTGGGCTTTCAATTCTTGGAATTGATTTAATTCTTTCGATTATTGTAGCTTATGGAAAATTAGTTATCTTTGCTGACGAAGGTATGTTGCAATATAAGTACGAATGGATTCAGCTTGGCAACAAAGCAATTACAATCGGTATAGGTATTGATAACCTTGCTGTTATGATGCTGATTGTTGTTAATTTGATCAGTTTTCTTGTCCACATGTTTTCTATTGAATATATGAGGGGCGATAAGAGGTACCCAAGATTTTTCGCTTACTTAGGAATTTTTACCTTTTCAATGTTAGGTATAGTTATTGCTAATAATTTGCTAAATATGTATATATTTTGGGAGTTAGTTGGTCTTTGTTCATATTTGTTAATTGGCTTTTGGTATGAAAAGGATTCTGCCGCTAACGCCTCAAAGAAGGCTTTTATAGCAAATAGAGTTGGTGATTTGGGCTTCTTTATTGGTATTATGACAGCCTTTTTTACCTACAACACATTTATGTATGATGATATTTTCAATCAAATATCTCAAGGCGTATTACCTTTTGATAGTGGTACTATGCTTACTGTTATGGGTATTGCATTATTCGCTGGTGCAATTGGTAAATCTGCACAATTTCCATTACATGTTTGGCTTCCTGATGCGATGGAAGGTCCTACTCCTGTATCTGCACTTATCCATGCGGCAACTATGGTTGCAGCTGGTGTTTATTTAACCGCAAGAATATTTCCATTATTTACAGCAGACGCATTTTTATTTATAGCTTATATTGGTGGATTTACAGCATTTATGGCAGCCACTATTGCCTTAACCCAGAACGATTTCAAAAAAGTATTAGCATACTCCACTGTCAGTCAATTAGGATATATGATTATGGCTTTGGGTGTAGGGGCTTATACTTATGGATTTTTCCATTTGGTAACACATGCATGGTTCAAAGCCTGTTTATTTTTAGCATCAGGTTCTGTAATACATGCGATGCACCACGCAATGAATTCTTTAAATGATCACCATTCAGATCCTCAAGACATTAGAAATATGGGTGGTCTTAGAAAAACAATGCCCTGGACTTATTACACCTTTCTTCTTGCAACAGTTGCAATTTCCGGGGTACCGTTTACTTCGGGTTTCCTGAGTAAAGATGGGATTCTTGCTGGTACTCTTGCTTTTGGTAATTTATCAGGACATTGGTTAATTCCATTTTTCGGTTTTGGTGCAGCCATGATGACTGCTTTTTATATGTTCAGGTTAACTATTCTATCTTTCCATGGTAAAGCAAAAACTGCAATTGCAGAAAAAACTCATGAAAATAATATGTTGATTAGATTTCCGCTAATATTACTTGCAGTTTTATCATTATGGATATTTTATTCATTTAACCCTATTGACGGTGGTTCGGGGTGGTTTGCACATTCTTTTAAGGCTGTAAAAACAGTTGTCCCTGCACAATTACAATGGGATTGGTTAGTACCAGAGGGTGCTTCCCACTACGGCGATGTAAATATTATTCCGGAAACAGCAAACACACATATTGAATCCAATGAAAATTCATCTAAACATTCATACCTTAATAAGTTCGAAGAGGAAATACATCACCAACATTATAATGCAATGTTTTTATCACTATTAGTTGCAGGTTTGGGTATTGGATTTGCCTTCTTTGTTTACCAGTATAAAAAGTTTGATATTGATAAATTTGCCCAAAGGGTGAAACCTTTATATAATATGTCATTAAATAAATGGTATTTTGATGAACTATATGATGCGACTTTTATTGGCGGAACAATATTTATTTCCAAAATAATGTCGTGGATTGATGTTAAGATTATTGATGGTACTGTTAATCTGGTAGGGTGGTTGACTAAAGGTCTTGGCTTCTTGGTAGCTATTTTTGATAACATAATTGTCGATGGATTGGTAAATTTAGTTGCTTGGTTGTCTGAAATACTTGGTGCTGGATTAAGAAAATTGCAAACGGGTAGGGTGCAATCCTATATACTTATTTCGCTCATATTCATAGTCATTTTTGTATGGTTCCGTTTTTAAATTTTGATAATTAATAATTAAATAAATGGAGATTACATGTCAGGTACAATTAACATATTAGGGATTGGAATTCTTAGCTGGATTACATTCTTACCAATTCTTGGTATGATAATAGTTTTAGCTATACCAAGTGGTAAGGATGAGATTTCGAAAGGTAAATCTCTAAATTACTTCAGATATATTACTTTAGTAGTAACATTTCTGCAATTAATTTTATCTTTAGTAATTTATGGTAATATCAATTTTGAATTACCTGGAATAAACAATGCTCAAACAATGCAGTTTGTAGAGAGAACTACATGGATTTATTTGACTGGTTTGCCTTTCCTCGGTGATATGAAAATTGAATATTTCTTGGGAATTGATGGCATAAGCGCTCCCATGCTGTTACTAACTGCAATAGTATCGTTCCTTGCAACTTTTGCATCTTGGGGAATTAAAAAAGCAGCAAAAGGTTACTTTGCTATGTATTTACTGCTTGTAACAGGAATGGTTGGGGTGTTTGTTTCACTGGACTTTTTCTTATTCTACGTATTTTGGGAAATTATGTTATTGCCTATGTATTTCTTAATAGGTATTTGGGGTGGTCCCCGAAAGGAATATGCAGCAATTAAATTTTTCCTATATACATTGTTTGGTTCAGTATTTATGCTGTTAGTAATGATTGCTCTTTATTTTGCAGTCGGTTCATTTAATATGTTCGATATGATGGACCCCACAAAATATGCAGATAATTCTATACTTTCTGGTTTTAATACTACATGGCGATATATAGCCTTTGCTGCATTATTTGTTGGATTTGCAATAAAAGTCCCAATAGTTCCATTCCATACTTGGTTGCCTGATGCTCACGTGGAAGCTCCTACTGCAATTTCAGTTATTCTTGCTGGCGTCCTTCTAAAAATGGGTACCTACGGAATGATTAGAATTGCTTGGCCGATGTTCCCAGATGCAGTTTTATATTTTAATTGGTGGATTGCTCTAATTGGAGTCGTAAGTATAGTTTATGGTGCGCTCTGTGCTTTGGGGCAACATAGTGTAGGGAAAAGGGACTTTAAGAAATTGATTGCTTATTCCTCGGTATCCCACATGGGTTATGTTATGCTTGGGTTAGCTGCTCTAAATTCTGAAGGTTTGGTTGGTGCAATATTCCAAATGTTTAACCATGGTACTATTACTGCAATGCTATTTATGATTGTTGGAGTAGTGTACGATCGCGCTCATACCAGGGGCTTAGATGATTTTGGTGGATTGGCAAACAAAATGCCCATTTACACAGGTTTAATGTCGGTAGCATTCTTTGCTGCAATTGGTTTACCGGGGTTGAGTGGCTTTGTCAGCGAGGCACTTGTATTCTTGGGTGCATTCCAAACATTTCCTGTATTAACTATAATAGCTGGTTTGGGAATCATTTTGGGTGCAGCATATATGTTATGGACTTTACAGAAAGTATTCTTTGGAAAATTACCAGAAAAATGGCAGGGTCCTTGGGATCCAACGGGAAAAATTTATAAAAATGATGATGTAAATTGGGTAGAACTCTCTGCTTTGGTGCCTTTGGTTGTTATTATAATTTATCTTGGTATCAATCCAAACCCAATTATTGGACTTATGACATCTTCAGTTAATCATTTTGTTGATTTTATTACAGTTAGCGGCGGATTTGCTGGTTTATAATATTTGTTGAAATAAAAGTAAAGTATAAATATGGATTCATTATTCGGTAGCAATTTGTTAAATGATTTGGGTTTAATCAAGCCTGAATTGGCTCTGCTCGCCGTATTCTTAATAGTAATTCTTGTTGACCTGATTTTTAGGAATAAAAAAGTTGATGCCGGAGTTTCTATTGCAGGTTCATTGGTGGTTTTAGCTATGCTGTTTACTCAGGTGGGCACCAATCAAACTGCTTTTATGGGAATTTATTCAATAGATTCTTTTTCTCTATTCTTCAAATTCATCATTATGATGTCAACTTTGATAGTTCTGCTGATGTCTGTGATATCTGAAGAATTAGATAGAGGAAAGGTTTGGCTTGGCGAGTATTACATTCTTATTTTTGGTATGGCGATTGGAATGTTTTTTATATCTGGAAGTTCCAATCTGATTCTGATTTATTTGTCATTAGAAACCATGTCTATGAGTTCTTATGTTTTGGCAGGATATACAAAGCAAATTAAAAGATCAAGCGAAGCATCGTTAAAATATGTTATTTTTGGTTCTTTATCATCTGGACTAATGATTTTCGGCATCTCTATTATATTTGGATTAACAGGCTCTTTTGACCTATCTACAATTAATACATATATTGCTAATAATGGTGCCGATAATTTAATGCTATATGTTTCATTTTTGCTGATATTTGCTGGTTTTGGGTATAAAATCTCTGCCGTTCCTTTTCATTTTTGGACACCCGACGTTTACGAAGGTGCTCCTATTACTGTTACGGCATATTTGTCGGTTGCTTCCAAAGCAGCCGGATTTGCTGTCTTAATAAGATTTTTATTTATGTCCCTTTCTAGTACTGGCACTAACACCGCAATATATTCTATTATTCAAAATACCCGTTGGGATATTGTTGTTGCAGTGATATCGGTTTTAACAATGACCTTAGGTAATTTTACGGCTCTTTGGCAAAATAATGTGAAGAGAATGTTGGCATATTCATCAATTGCTCACGCTGGATATTTACTGATGGCAGTTGCTGCGATGTCCAATTTGGGTATTACCTCTATCTTGATTTATTTCTTCTTCTACCTCTTCATGAACTTTGGAGCTTTCTTCATTGTCATGATTTTTGAACATAAGATTGGTTCGGAAAATTTAGATGATTATCTTGGATTAGGTTATCGTTCCCCATTAATGGCGGTATTGCTAACTGTATTGCTTGTTTCTTTGACAGGATTGCCACCAACTGGTGGTTTTATTGGTAAGATGTATGTATTCTGGGCTGTGTTGGACAAGGGTATGATTTGGCTTGCTGTAATAGGCGTATTAAATAGTGTGGTCTCTTTATATTATTATGCGAAAGTAATCCGAAATATGTGGCTAAGGGGTATAGAGTCTGATAAAGGTGACTTAAAGTTTTCATTGTACACCAAGCTGCTTGCAATAATTCTCACTTTACCGGTTCTATTTTTCTTTGTATATTTTGAACCTATTCTAAGGTGGGCAGAATCTTCTGCCAACATTCTAATTGGTAATTAGTTTTAGTGAAAGTATAATTAAAAAGTCCTTTATCATAAAAGTTAAGGACTTTTTTCGTAACATCACCAAATTTAAAGAGAACTCAGAAAAATTCGGATATGAAAGACGAAATAAACTGCATACATAAAAGAGGAAAGTCGTATTATGGCTATAAAGGTCATATAAGAATAGACTGAGGAACAGAGATTCTTCATAGCGTTAAGTTTACATCAGCTCGACCACGTGACTCACGACTATTTTGTAAGCTATATAAAGGGATTAAAAGTACTGTATATGCTGACAAAGGGTATGCTTCACGACAAAATAAGCAATTTTTTAGGATTTGGAATAAAATTGAAAAATCATTTCCCTTTAGGAAGAGAGTTTTAAATTATTTTCGTTGCAGATATTATGATTTGTATCGCAATTGACTTCAGTTTGAAATATCTTCTCTAATCTACAATTTTAGGAGAATTTGGCCACACTCGCCAGCATAGCTTGTTAGTAGTGTATCCTGTTGGCTACTTAGCATGAATTTGCGAAGAAATGGCAAGAATTTTAGAACTAGAAATATGGATTTTGTACACATTTCGATAATTATTTCAAAAAAATGTAATTTTGAATTATATTTTCTTATATTGCTTTGGGAATCAACTATTTTTTAGATGTCTCTATGTAATAATTAGCAGTTATCAAGTTTAACTCCTGACAAGATGGATGTTCTTTGAGTAATAAAAAAGGCGAGATGAACTCGCCTTATAATGATTGATTTTATTTGTTTTTCTTCCGTTTACGCAGGTCAAAAAACCTTTTGAGTCTAATGGTAGCGGCATAATTGATAAAGTATATTGCAGGTACAATGATTAAAGTCATAAAAGTAGCGAATGCAAGCCCAAAAATTATTGTCCAAGCTAAGGAACCCCAAAGTTGGGCGCTATCGCCCCCTATAAAAATATGAGGTTCAAAACTTTCAAACAGTGTTATAAAATTGATATTGAATCCGATTGCTAATGGAACCAAGCCCAATATAGTTGCACTGGCTGTCAGTACAACTGGATTGAATCTAGTAACACCACCCAATATGATAGCTTTACGAATACTACCTTTTACTTCACTATGATATTCTTCGATAAAATCAATTAGTACAATTCCATTACGCACTACAATACCAGAAAGTGC
>CAYUZZ010000057.1:0-2515 GCA_964449505.1 uncultured Hyphomicrobiales bacterium
GCCATTGTGTAGTGATTACGAGTTTTCATTCCAATTACACCATCTTTGTAGCGTATTTGCTGAAGATTGTTAAAGAAGTTTTCGTAACTATCAGAAATAGATAGAGCTAAAACATCCTCGCAAAAGACCATACAATTAGTTGTATCGAAAGTAAGTAATGGTTTGGTGTCATATAAGGCATAAGGTCCATCTCCAACGCAGGTAAGTCCATAAGGCATTCCAAGAAACATTTCAGAGTAGAAACTCATTCGTTCAGTGATGGTTAAATTTGCTGCTGATTTTTTGGTGAGTATATCATTTATATCAGCATTATCCATTTTGTAAATTTTCTGTTGTGCATTTAATGCTACAGTAAATAATAATATTACTATTATTGATTTTATTGTTTTCATATTTTTTTACTTTCCTCCTTCATTACGAGGTGTTTGCTTTGTTAGGATGAAGTAATCTGTGGCAGATTGCTTCATCCCAAAAACCGGGATTCGCAATGACATTTATATTCGATTTATAATTATTTTATTTCTGCCAATTTAATCATTATTTCTTTATGAATATTTGAAACTGCACCACCACTTCCATTAAAATTATTTGCAACCATTGAAAACACAATTGTCCTGCCGTTCATATCTTTTAAATATCCTGAATAAGCTCTAACTCTTTCAATAACTCCAGATTTTAAATGCACATTCATTTCAATTGGAGTTCCAATTCCATAATTACTATATGCACTAATATCATTTGGATTGCCAACAAACGCAAGCGAATTAAAGAATGATTGAAAGTAACTTTTCTTTGAAATCATCGTTAGCAAATCACACATAAGATTGGTTGTAATTGCATCTGAACGCGAAAGCCCGCAGCCATCATACATTATTAGTCCGTTTGTATTGATTTTATTCTTATTGAAATATTCTTCAACAGCTTCAATTCCCTTTTCAACACTTCCCTCACCTTTTGCTTTATATCCAACAGCTTTGAGTAACATTTCTGTATATAGATTATCGCTTTTCTTATTTACAATAAAGACAATATCTTTTAATGATGGAGAAGAGGTTTCCGTAATTAAGTTATTGCCATTATACTTTATTTTTTTATCAATAGTGGCAGCTTCACCTTTAACAAATATTTTATTTTGAATTAATGTAGTTCGAAAATATTGAGCTGCAAAAAGTGGAGGATTTGGAATAGAACCTTTTATAGAAAACTCATCATTCCCTTGGGGAATTGTTCCACGCAAAGTAGCATTAAATTGTAGTGGAGCATTGTAAACATAACCATTATCACCAGAGCTTTTTTCGCCAGTCTTCATATAATTTGTGAATTCAAGATTCTCAATTATTGGTTCTGTGCGGATCAATTCTGCAGAATCACCAACTTTATCAGCTGGTTTGAAATATAGGAAATAAAGATTATTGTTAATGGTCAATGCCGAGGTTGATGCTGCATAATAATTTCCAAGATCAACCCAAACCCAATTATCTGGTATTGGAATTCTGTCATACAGCAAATCGTCAGCAATAATATTTCCACTAATAGATTTAATTCCTTTATCATTAAAAGCTTTAATCCAACTTGCCATTAAATCATCAAGTGACAATGAGCCTTTAACAAGATTATAGCCAAGTGTTGGGTCACCGCCGCCAACTATATAAATATTTCCATTTAAGATTCCAGCTTTATCAATCTCACCATCTGAATATATTCTTGTAACAAATTTATAATCCTCACCAAGAATATCCAAAGCTGCAGATGATGTAATTAACTTCATGTTTGATGCTGGAGCAATAGCAAGCTCAGAATTGAGCGAAACTATTTTTTCTCCGCTATCTAAATACCTTGCTGTTACTGACCACGAAGCATTTTTGAGTAGTTTTGTTTTCTGCGCATTGTCAATAACCTTTTGAACAGATGAATAATTCTGCGCAAATATTGCAGTTGAGAATACAAGACAAATGAGTAAATACACTTTTCGCATTAAAGTAACCTATTTAATTTTGAAATATTTTAAGACTGCATTCATTAATTCATTTCGTGAATCTTCTGATTTAATTGCTTCAAATGGGAACCCTATTACAATTGAACCATAAGCATCTTTATAAGCAACACCAGCACTATAAAAATTTTCTGTGTATCGCATAAAAGTTTCACTTCCGTTGGTAGATCCAATAGCATCTGGAGCTTCAACTCTATAAATATCTTCGCTATATTCTTTATTAAATTCTAGTTTATTCAATAGTCCAAGTTTTGTGTTTTCATATTCAACTACTCCATTTTTCACCGCATGATCTGAAGCTAATCTATATTTAAGCACATCTTTACAGAATTTGTAATCATCAGATTCTTTATCCTTTCCAATAAACATGTCACTTCCAACATAAGCACCAGAGACAAAAATGTTTCCACCATTAGTTAAATAATTAGTAATTACCTTTTTCATTTTGGTAGGAAATACTTTAAAACGAGTTCCATTTAAAGAATCAGCAAAAGGAGTTTGCCAGTGAGTTTCTTTTTCCTC
>CAYUZZ010000057.1:2615-9995 GCA_964449505.1 uncultured Hyphomicrobiales bacterium
TTCCAAGATAACGCAAGAATTTCGGAAGGAAAACTTTCGCCACCATCGTTAATAGCAGTGACTTTAAAACTATAAATTTTGGTTGGATAAATTTTTTGTATTTCAAAATGAGGTTCTAGAACAATAACTCCATTATCAAATCCGCCATCATCAATACGAGTATATACTTTATAAGTTTTTGCTTTCGCAGTTGGCTCAATGGAATCCTCCTGTGGTTTCCAACTGAGAGAAATGCTTCCAGTATCTGAAAGCGACGCAGCAAAATGCGTTACTGGCAGTGGCTGCACAATATAATCAAAGTTATTTTGAGCTGATAAAAACCTAAGCATCGATTTATAAATTGAACGCGATACATCAAATTTGAATTGAGGATCGTTCATAAATTTCACATCTTGAAGGTTTTGATGAGACAACAATTCTAATAATGTAGCAGGTACATTTAATCGGAAAGCCTCGCTATAACCAGCTTCCATAAGTTGACGCCTATTCCAAGCCGAATCATATTTTGCTTTTAAATCGTCAACAATTTGAGTTTGCATAATATCACTAAAATCACGATTTGCTAATCTTGAAACTCCATCGGGAAAATATTGTTTTTCTTCTGCATCTTCATAACTATAAATTTGTAACGTACCAATAACAGTATCATTCTTTGTTATTCCAGCATCTGTATGGAATGCAAGGGATAAATCAATTGGAATTCCTAAGCCCTTTATATCACGTTTTTTGTTTGGGCCAAACGGTGTACCTTGTAAATAATTAACCCATTCACCACGACTTTGATAATCGTCATTATAATCTTTTACATTCTTGTTTAAGTCATAAACTAATGTATCTGGCATGCCTGCATATTGCAAATAATAGCGGGCACCTTCAATAAATTTTGGACGCCCACTTGTAGTTCCATCTCTTTCAACAATTCCCATTCCCCCACCGAAACGAACTGCATCTGTTGTTACAAACCCATTTTCTAAACTTTCATTTGAGAGAACTACTTGACCAATATTTTTATTCTCACCTTTTGCAAACTTGAATGTGCCAAGATAAATCCATGTTTCACCCCCTATTTGCTGATTAACACTAAACTCAGTAACTCCACCAAGATGATAAACTTTGTATTTTGCATCACTAACATTATCGTCATCATGTTTGTAAGAGACATAAACTGCATAATTACCAGCTTTATTAAAATTTGGAATATAACTAACGCTACTATTTCCAGAAGTAGAAGCTTTAATTTTTTTATAACTACCTTGCAAAAAAGGATTTAAATTATTGGCATAAGGTGGGGTTCCAATAGCAAATCCAATAGAATCAGTATCAATCCAGCTACCCACTTCTACATAATTTCCCCCATTTGAACCATTGTTGTCAATCACAATTTCTTCAGTCTGCACATCTCTTTCTCGCGGAACAAATACATTTGCTCCAGCATTTTCAAGCATTGGAATTATGTACGGAATGGTAAATGTAAAGGGGCCTAAATCTTCAACAGCAGTAAATAACCTTGCACGCTGCCACATCCATCGTTTGTAATCGTAATTGTAATACCAACCATGGCTATGCCAAAGAGCAATATGTCTTCCGTTTAAGCCTTTGTTTATTTCAAATCCTTTATTAGCCTTGGTAACCAATTGAGTAATATTTTTTCTCTTTGTAATTCTATTAGAATCAATTTTGCTCTTATCCCATAGATAGTAATTTGGAATTAGTTTTTCTATAGGAACACCAAGTGAATATAATTGAACATAATAATCATAATATTCTGCTCCCAAATAATTTCTTATTGAATTATTTATATCAGTAATATCATGGTCTCTAAAAGCTCTGAATGAGAATCTGCTGTTAGTCATTATCTTAATTGACTTTAAACTATCATTAACTTCTATGCTATCAACCATTGACCCAGCTGGAATTAAAAATGGCAATTTGCCATTATCGAATTTTTCTCTTAATGATTCAAATATATTTTTTTGTGGAATTCCATTTTGCGTAGTTAACATTTCGGAACTTGAACAATAGGTTAATAATAACAATAGCGGAATTATAAATAATCTTTTCATTTTTACATCTAATATTTATTTTAAAAAAAACAAAGCTGCTTTATTTTGAAGGAGCTTTGAAATAATTTTAGAATTTAAAGCCAAGCGACAGATAGTGGACATTTTTTAAACGTTGGAAATCTTGATATGCATAATCAATCATTACGTTCAAAACATCAGCTAATTTGTAATTTAGTCCAACGCCAAAAGTAAGCCCCTGTTCAGTATCTCGTTCAAAAAGAGATTTATAGCCAACTCTTCCAAACAAGATTTCATTCCATGCAAACTCAGTTCCTAAGTTTAAATATTCAGTATGGTCATTTGGATGCACAGCATCAAGCGCAAACGTAACTCTATATGAGTTTTCCTTAACAACATCAGATGCAACGCCAACTCTGAATAATAAAGGAAGATCATATTTGCCTAATTCTATTTTTGTGTTAATCAAATTGCCTTGACTCCCTTCGCCAACAGATTTAATTTCCAAAATATCTCTTCCGTCCAATTCCATCTTAGGACCAAAGTTTGCAACACTTGCGGCTAATCTAAGTTCATTTAATACCTTAATTTTATATAATACACCCATATCAAAAGCAAAGCCTTCAGCTTTCATATGCCAAATTGATTCTTGGATGTACTTTGCATTAAAACCAATTGAAAAATTTTCAGTTAAATTTCGTGCAAATGATAAACCGATTGCTATTCCACCAGCGTCAAATAATTCGCCAGTTCCTTCTGGTTGTTCATTTGTTCTAACAAGCTCACCTTCAATTGATTTGGATACAGTTATAAATGCTCCAATAGTTCCAAAACCTTCAATATTACTGGATATTGCTGCAAAGTCATTTGTAACATCTGCAACCCAATTTGTGTGATTAAAAAACACTTGGTTTGAACTGGTCTCGGCAAGCCCAGCGGGATTCCAGTAAATTGCTGATAAATCTGATGCTGTTGCTGTAAAAGCAGCTCCCATGCCAATGGCTCTTGGTCCAACGCCAATTTTTAGAAACTGAGCAGCAGTAATTCCTGCTTTTGAAATATCCTGTGAAAACATTTGCATTGTTGCCACAAGAAAAATGAGTACAATTATTTTATTTCGTTTCATTGTTTTCTCCTACCTACAAATATTTATTTAATTATGGCAAATTTTAGAATTTTTTCTCCAACTCCAGGTGCATCAATATGAGCAATATAAACGCCGTAAGAAACACTAAATCCATCTTCATTTAATAAATTCCAGTATTCACGTGCATTTTCTTGTAAAACATCATGCTCTAATACTTTTACTGGATCACCAGCAAGTGAATAAATTCTGATAGTACATTTAGATGGTAGGTTTTCAAAATAAATACGCTTTTCACCTCTTGTTTGCCCAGGTAATTTATTTGTAGGTTCTATTTGGTTGTATCCAACGTAAGGATTTGGAACAACATAAATATTATCCATATTTTTTGAAGCTATTTTTTTACTTACATTGGCTCCAATTGTTTCAATAGAAAATTTATCTACATTTGTAAATGGTCTGTTTGTAGCAACAAAAAGTATATCACCATCTGTAGGAATTATTGGAACAACAGTAGAATCATCTAGAGTACTAGAAATGGTTACACCCCACGTTAATGTATCCTGAATTGTTCCCTTAGAATATGGTTTAAAAAACACTATTTGTTCACCAGGGTCCCATTGCAAATTCTTAGTATTTCCACTTTCTGCTAAGAATGTAATTATTGGAATTGGAACTCCTGTTGATATTTCTCTTGCAGAATAATTAACTGGAATTTTAACTACATTATTTGTGTATGTAATTGCAGAATCAATATTTGTTGAAGCAAATTTTAATTCATACTCACCAGGATAAAACTCTTTTTTTATTCCTATTAAAGATTTACCAACTGATATTTTTAAATTAGTTTTGCTTCCATCAAGCCAACGAGTTTTTTCGGCATCCCAACTTAACTCATCTTCATCCATCACACTAACATGGATTCCGTTGAATACAGGATTTGAATCGCCACCAATTAAATCAATACTTTCATAAATTGGGTAATAATGATAAGAAATATTGACTGATCCTTCATTTGGTATAAAACTAATTCCTGTTCTTCTAATTGTTCCTTTTTCATAGTTAACTATATAATCAGTACCTTCCAAAAATGCAATACCACCATCTTTAAGGGATAAATCAAAAGTCCCATCATTAGCAATATGTTTATTTGAAAGCTGGGTAAAGTTTGTATCGTATAACACTGCTGTTTCACTAATTTGAGATAAATTAATTATAGAATAATTTTTCTGTTTAACTTTTACATCCACCGAAGTGATAGAATCTGCAAACTCTAATAAATACTTCCCAGATTCTTCTATAGCCAAGTCATCCATAATTGTAAATTTAACATCGCCAGAACCGACTCCACTTGTATGCACAACATTATTACTATTTATTGAAGGTTGCACATATCCGCTAGTTCTAGGCCCCGGAACTACCATAGCAGTATTTTTATCGAATGTCAATTCATTTGTAATTGGATCTACAGTAATTTTCTTTGTAGTCTCTGTTGGTGGAATTCCAACTGAATCTCCGTGATCGTAAGCAACCACGGCATAATAATATGTTTGCCCATTTATTACATTATTTGAATCAACAAAAGAATGAACCAAACCAGAATTATCTCCAACATAATAATGAAGTCCTCTACCTTGATACTGCACTGGATGATAACCTATCCAATCATTATCTAAATCCCATTTTGCTGGCACACCTTCAATAGTTTTTAATGGCTCATTTAAGAAAGAAGATCCTTTTCCATCAGTAATGGTTTGTATATCATTAAAATTCGGGTCAAGACTTCTGTAAATCACATAGCCTTCAAAATCCTTTCCTGTTATTGGATCATCTGATTCTTCAGCAACTGAATCCCAATAAAGAGTAACCTTTTTATCATCAGGAACTGCTTTAACAGTTGGAGTATTTGGTGGTTTAAAAAACTGATAATTTTGGTTATAAATAGTTTGAACTGTCTCTGCACTAAGTAGTAAGTCCTCCAGGTCTTGACCTAAAAGCAAAGCCATAGAGATTCTTTTTGTTTCGCCAGCTTTCAGTGAAATGTAACCAGAACCAAAAATAAATACTAAGTCAGTATTTTGTTGTATTGCCCCAAAATTTTTAGGAATTGATCTTTTCCACATCGACTCATCATCCGAAATTTTATCTTGGTTCCAAGTCCAACTATTAAAACTTGTTAAACCAATTTGGTCAGACTCATCCAAATCAGTAAACTCAAAATTTGGTTCACCTGGATAAAGTGGATGAAGTGAACCGTCATCTAATTGTATTCCGGCAGTAGGGAGTCCAACACCTTCGCCTTCATCAAATGTGGCTGCTATACCATCAATTCCTAAATCGTGCAATTCTGCTTTCCAATCACCATCGTTGTCAATTCCATCTTCTTGACTTTCGTCAACCATTCCATCGCCATCATCATCAAAATTATTGTCTGCATTACCTGGACTTTCTAAGAATTTACAACCTAAATATCCAAGTGGTAAACCATAATCGCCTTTCATATCTGGGTCAAAAAAGTAAACCATACTTCTGGCATATACTGGAATATTTGAAACATCTACAGAATCCAATGAATAAGGTGGGATAAAATATCCATTATCGTCCTTGTTTTCAGGAGTTCCACCCCCAATATCTGGGTCTCCATATATTCCAAAAAAGACTGAATCTAAATCTTTACCACTTACATTAGTTATTGAATAGACAAAAAATATTGTATTTTCTGCAAGAGCATTGCTCCATTGAAAAGCTCTTCCATCAACTTGAAGTCCTAATCCTTTTCGCGTATTGTCACTTTCAAAAGGATAATATTCAAATTCTAGATTATCTCTATCATCCATTGACCAGAAAACTTCTAAATCTGAATTGGATGCATCTTGCGAAAGAAACCCTGGCCATACATATTTCCCTAAAGTTGGATTATACCAATCTCTTGGCCAGCTATCGGGCTTTCCATCACCATCGCTATCAACTGCAGGATTGGATGCCATATTTGGTTGATTAGGATCAGCGTATCCTGGTAAAGGCTGCCATTGCCATGCCGTATCATTTGTTGCATTTAATTCCTGTAGCATTGGACTTGTGTAGTCGTTTAATCCATCCGAAATAATATGTATTTTTTTACCAGATGTATCTGAAACTTCGGCACCAACAATTGGGCAAAATTGAAATACATACGATAGGTCTTTCCAAACAAAATTGTTTACTCCTCTTAATAATCCAAAACCTGGAGCAATGCCACCATAATTAAATATTTGGGTGCCAATTTTATTCCCGTTCATGAAATATGACTTTCTATCTGCAGCACTATTAATTTTTTGTAAAGTATTATTGCCATCATAAGGTTTTGAATACTTTTCATTTTCATCCGCTGGCGATGATTGTCTTTGCTGTGACATTTTTGTAAGCAAATCTTTAACCGCAGCATGCTCACTATTTCTTTTTTCATCTTTTGATTGTCCCCAAATTGACCCAACAAAAAAGAAGAGCAACACTGCTATTATATATTTAACAAAATTTTTCTTAACCATTCTTTTCTCCATAATTTCATCTTAAGTATTTTTTTTATTATACTCTTCTCTTTAAAATTCTAAAGTTAAACCAAGGCGAACTTCTCTTGGAGCTCTGTAGTAATCAGGCCTGTTGTAATATTCTGAAGATGTGTGAACACCATCTATTCTTGCTGCAATTCTATCTGTTTCCGCAGCCTCTGCTCTGTTTGCATCCAAAGTATAAGTTGAGCGTCCTGTTGTTGCATAAACAGAATTTTCATTTAACTGATCAAACAAATTATACACTTTTAGGAATGCAACAATATTTAAGTTGGCAACTTGAAATGCTTTTTCAAATAAAAGATCAAAATTAAAATATGTTGGTCTTCTATCAGAATTTCTTTCTAAATAAACTTGCTTGTCATAAAGCAATGGAGTGTAAGGCAATCCTGTGGCGAATTTTCCAATTATTGCAGCATTCCAATTACCAGGTTTACCAACAGTAAAGGTTGAATTTAGCTGATGTGATTTATCCCAATTTAATAAAACTGGAACTTTTTCAGACTGCCTACCTGAAGATAAATCAATGAAAAATGCATCAGAATTTACATCATTTCCTTCTCCAACTTGATATGTATAATCTAATGTAAATCCCCAAATATCATCTATAGTTTTTCGTTTGGTAAAGGATAAAATAATGCCTTTTATATTACCATAATCTTTATTTACGTATGTAAAATATGTTTGAGTTCCACTAATTCTTATTTGCTGGCTTGCTAGTAAATCT
>CAYUZZ010000058.1:0-8025 GCA_964449505.1 uncultured Hyphomicrobiales bacterium
TTTAGATGCGATATATGCTGAAAATTCTATTCCCTCTGCCGAGCATACTGTTAGTATATTTTTTTCATCTTCATCAAGCATTTCGATATGCTGTGCAAAAACAGATTGAATGGTGCCGGGTAGAAATTCATTATCTTTGAAATTCATCACCAGATTTCCATCGGTGTCAAAAGGAGAGTAACTGCTGAAATATCTTAGGTATTCGCTAATTACTCCCGGAACTCCACCAGATTTTTCAAAAATCCACTCCTCGAATTCTTTATTTGACCTATAATTATCAAAATAAATTTTACTAAATTCCTTCATGTCAGATAATTCTAAAGTTTGCAATTCTACTACTTCAATGTTTTCCGCATCCAAATTGGAATGAAGTAATGTATAGATAGGCAACCCCTGCGATGTTACCAAATTTTCGCGATAAGACAGCACTATTATTACTGGAAGTTTCTGCAAATTTTCAATTATTAATTTTAGGAAATCCACGCTTTGTGAATCGCACCAGTGCATATCGTCAAACAATAGGACAACATCTTTTTTCCCCAATTTCTTTGTGAGCAATTGATAATAATACTCCACTGCAGAATTTTTTCCCCCTGTTTTCTGCAAAGCTTTTTCTTTTTTAAACTCTTTAATATCTCTGCTAAATTCTTTGTAGGCGTATGTAAATTCGCCAAGAATTGGCACTGCAGACAGTGCAGTTAGGCTTGCATTTTTAAAAAATTTAGCTTCTGGGTTAAATTGGTCGCCCTGATTGATGTTATCGAGAGCTTTGATAAATGGTTGCAAAGGTTGGATGCTACCAACTTTAAAATTACCAATTGGGGCTTGGGATTCTGTATAAACTGCCCTAATTCCCCTATGATATTTACGGACATAATCAGCAATGCCATTTAGCAAATGAGTTTTCCCATAACCAGTATCGCCCTTCACGAAAATAATAGTGCCCTGTCCATTTTTTAACTCGGGGATTCTACGGTCAATAATGTCCATAATATGTTTTTGCCCCACTAAATGAAATTGCTGTTCCATATCTATTCTATTCTGTTGTTGATACTTCTTTTAATAAAAATTCCTTGCCGTCGAATACACCATAGTGCGGCACTTTGAACCAATCGCCAAGATTAATATATTCTCCTGTCTTATACTTAGTTGTTTCCAACTTGTGCCTATGCCCCATGATTACATAATCAAAACCATCATCTATTTTTCTAAATGCAAAATCTCTCATTGGTTCATCGTCCATATTTTCTTTGCTATCGGTATATGTTCTGCTTTGTTTGGACGAACCCGAGGCTAATTTAATTCCAAAATCAGGGTGCAACCATAGATAAAGTTTTAGTGACCATCTATTCCTTAAAACTTTTTTTAGCAACAAGTACCCCCTATCGTTAGGATTTTTACCATCTCCATGCGATAAATAAAACCTTTTTCCGTGATGCTCTCGCTCTATATCGTTCTCATGAACAGTTATTCCAAGCTCCTCCTCAAAAAAATTAAAGTGCCCAAAATCATGATTACCCTTTAGGAATTCAATTACAGTACCATTTCTTCGTAGTTCGCTTAATTTTGCAAGCACTCTAAAAAAATTCCTTGGGATTACTTGCTTATAATCAAACCAATAATCAAATATATCCCCCAAAAGATAAATTTTTTCTGCATTTGATGCTATTCTATTTAAAAGTAATATCAGCAAATCTTCTCTTTTACGTTCGGTTTCCCTGTCAAAAAAACCAAGATGTATGTCGGAAATAAAATAAATCATATATAAATTTTTTTAATTTTAAATAAAGTTTTATATTTTCAATTAATTCAATTAACAAAATAAAAAGTTTTTGTATGAAAATAAAAGTTATTTTTTTTATTCTGATAATTTTAGGTACAAATTCTTGTATAAATCCTAAAAATGAATACCCTGAAATTAAATATTACAACTTGTCGCAGGTTAATACTAACAAACTTGATTTATATAACATTAATGGTTCCCTATTAATTCGCGATATTGCAGTTAGTTCAACTCTTTTTGGTTCGCAAATTATGGTCAATTGGGATGGGAAGAAAATCCAACGATACTTTTATCATCGTTGGGCAGAGGATTTCGACTTAATAGCTTATGATTTCTTTTTGCTTAGAATTTCAAATTCCAACTTGTTTAAAAAAGGGGTCGTAAAAAATATATCTTCTTTGCTACCAGATTATTTATTAGATATAAATATTTTGAATTTGTATGTGGAAAGCCGCTCCAACAGCGATGAGATAAATTTTGTAAATGCTGAAGTAAGCGTTACACTATCTAAAAGAGGGGTAACACTAAAGGATAACGAACTGATTTTTACGAAAATTTACAATAACCGAATTGTGAGAAATAACAACCAAGTGGATAATGTAGCAGAATTCGTTAGCCTGACACTAAGCAAAATAACAGATAATATTATTGTTGATATATCAAATACTGTTATTAATCAAAAATAGTATAGTTTTACTTAATTTGGCAGTAAATTATTATGATTAAAAATTATCATTTCACAAGAATAAGCTCTACTAATGATTATGCCCGGCAAATCATAGAAAACGAGTCGGAAGTAATTGTTACTGCTGACCACCAAACAAACGGTAGGGGCAGGAAAGAACGTCAGTGGCAGGGTGATTTCGGAGCTAACTTATTTTTTACTTATGCTGTAAATCACAAAAAGATTGCAACATTCAAAAACATATTGTCATTTCTAACATCTACTTCGCTAATGGTCATTAATACTTTAAGGGAATTCGCACCTAAAACGGAATTTATCATTAAATATCCTAACGATATTCTTGCAAGAAATGATAAGGATAGATTCAAGAAAATATCTGGAATACTTACCGAGCATATTTTTCAGGGTAACATACCCCTAATATCAATAATTGGAATTGGAGTTAATATAAATCAAAAGGAATTCCCACCCTATATTTCATCTATTGCCTGCTCCCTTGCACAGCTTGGTTACAATGTTAATCTTTCTACATTTACAAATATCCTTCAGGATAAATTTGAAGGTCTTTATTTACAAGACGAAATTGAATTATTTGAAAAATGGAAATCTGAGATTAACATAAAAGGAAAGTTAGTAACCCGCGATGGTAGCAATAAAATTTGGAAAGCAGAAGAGATACTTTTAGATGGACGCCTGTTAATTAGTTCCGACACCGACAAGGCAATAATTGATGATGGTGAAACCATTAGATATGGAATGTGATTAAATAATTTTTGCTATAATTAACGGCAATTTATTAAATTTGTAATATTCTTGGGGGGGAATTTGGGATTAATCGCTAATATTTTCAACAATAAATTATTTGCAGGCGATGGCAATTCATTAGTGATTAGATGGATACAATCACATAGGTGGCTGTTGCTACTATTCTTTTTTATTGTTTCCGGTCTATTGATTTTATTAGTGATTAATGTCCGCTCGGTAAATACCATGCTGGTTAATAAACGTCAACTTGAAAAGGAAATACTTATACTAAAAGACCATAATTCCAGGTTGTATTCCAAGATTATAGAACTGGAATCCGCCGAAAGAATTATCCCCCATTCCGAAACAAATTTAAATATGTTTTTGCCTAATGACGCTCCAAAAGTAATCTATAAATAATAATGAAAGCAAGTGAAGACCCAAATAATGTAAGAAAAAAGAAATTCTGGAAGTTCTGGATTGTAATGTTGTTTGTAAATATTGGTATTATGGCAATACTTTATAAATTAATATCAATTCAGATAATTAAACAGGAATATTATACAGAAAAAGCACGTCGCCAACACGAATCACGATTGATGCTCAGTGCCGAAAGAGGGAAAATTTTTGATAGAAATGGTAAAGTCATTGCATCTAATTTTGTTGGGCTATCGGTTGCTGTCGATCCATCTAGATTAACCAACGAAAGAAAAATTGCTGTAATTCTTAATAATAAATTAGGAATTCCTATCAACAAAACCATGGAGAAAATCCGTAGAAGTAAAGGTTCCTTTGTATGGCTTGCACGAGGGATAAATCCCGAACTATTGCAAGATCTTCGTAATATTGATGACAAAGGATTACGTTTAATAGAAGAGCCACGACGCATATACCATTACGGTGGTACTTGTTCGCAAGTAATTGGTTTAACCGATATTGACAATATAGGATTAAGTGGCATAGAACTTCAGTTGGATACCATGCTCAAGGGGCAAAACGGTTATATGGTACTCAATCGCGATGGAATTGGAAGACTGAAACCTGCTGCCGATTTACCATTATTTCCCGCTGTAAATGGTAATAATGTAACTTTAACAATAGATATAGAACTGCAACGAATAGTAGAATATGAATTAAAACGTGGCGTTGAAAACGCTATGGCAGAATCTGGTACCGTAGTTGCAATAGAACCCAAATCAGGGCAAATACTTGCAATTGCATCATACCCTAATTACGTTCCACAGCAAACAACAAAACCAAGACCAGGTGATATGAGAGTGCGCGCAATTACAGATATGTACGAACCTGGTTCCACCTTTAAAACCATCACTGCATCTGCTGCTTTAGAAGAAAATATTGTAAACGAAGAGGATAAGCTTAACGGTTATGGTGGTATATTTCAGGGTAATGGTTACACAATTCGAGATGTCCATGGTGTTGGAGTTATTACTTTTCGTGAAGCAATGGCACATTCCAGCAACATAATTTTATCTACAGTTGCAAATATGATGAGCGATAATGTTTTTTATAAATACATTAGAGATTTTGGTTTTGGCATCAAAACAGGTATTGATTTCCCTGGCGAAGTAGCGGGTAAAGTGCCCAAACCCAAATATTTCGTTCATTCTACCAAAAGATATTTGGGGCATGGATATTCGCTCGCTGTTAGTCCTCTCCAAATTGCAAATGCATATTCTGCAATTGCTAACGGTGGTGTTCTGATGAAACCATACTTGGTAAAATCTGTTACAAGAAATTCAACGGAATTAGTTTATACCGCAAAAGCAGAAACTGTAAGAAGAGTAATATCAGAAAAAACTGCAAACCGTGTAAAGGACTTGTTGCTTAATGTTGTCCAAAATGGAACTGGAAAATCTAATAAATTTGATAACATTCTTGTATGCGGTAAAACTGGTACATCTCAGCAGTTAGATGACGGCAGATATTCAAAGGAACATTATACTGGATCATTTGCTGGCTTCTTTCCTTATCAAAATCCAAAAATTGCAATGATTGTGGTGATAGACCGCCCTAAACTAAGTCATTATGGCGGTGCAACTGCTGCTCCTGTATTCAGGGAAATTGTGCTAAGATGGGCAAGTTCAGACCTTGGTGTTCCTGAAATAACTGCTATAAATGATTCATTGCATAAATCAAAAAAATCTGATAGTGCTTTAATTACTGTTCCTAATCTAATAGGAATAAACTTGGATACAAAAAATGATATACTAAATAGTTTAAATTTGAAGTTAATTATTGACGGAGAAAGCTCAGGTATCGTTATAAAGCAAAGTTATGCTCCAGGTTCAAGAATTAAGGCTGGAACACCTATTCATGTTACTTTAGATAATCCATTTGATTCACGGTCATTAGAGATGGCTTTAAGCAATATCAAGGGACTTACTTTGAAAGATGCTGTAGCTGCTCTCAAAAATTATAAAGTTAAAGTAAGAATAATGGGCAACGGGGTGGTTAGTAGAGGACTAAGAATTGGAAAAAGTGGTGACGTTCCTATAGTAGCACTTTATTGCAATTAACAATCCTATCATCTATTAATTTTTAAAATATCTACATTTTAACTCTTATTATAACATATATAAATTTTTATTCTTTATGTTTTTCTTAATAAGGGGTGTGGAAAAGTTGAAAAGAATAATTTGGAGATTATAAGTTTTAAGAAAATAATATATTTATATAATTGTTTATATCAAAATTAGATGTGGAAAAGTTGAAGGAAAGTTTTTAGTTTTCTACATAATAGTTGATAATGTTGATAATATAATAATTGGAATAATTTTTCAACAAGTTTTAAGTACCTAATTTTTAATAATTGTTGAAAAATGTTAAGATTATGTTAATAGTTTTTTGAAAAATAGTTTAAAATAAATAAAATGAAAATAGCATTAGCATCGGATCATGCAGGATTTAAGTTAAAGTGTGAAATATCAGAGTGGTTAAAGAATAAATCCAACCAGGTGTTAGATTTTGGAACTTATTCAGATGAATCGGTAGATTATCCTGATTTTGCATATCCTGCTGCAGAAGCTGTTGCCATAAAAGATGCGGATTTGGGAGTTATCATCTGCGGAACCGGTATTGGTGTGTCAATAGTTGCAAATAAAGTTAACGGAATAAGGGCTGCTAATTGTTGTAATTCCGAAATGGCAAAAATGGCTCGACTTCATAACAACGCCAACGTTTTAACATTTGGTGCCCGTTTGGTAAGTTTTGAATTAGCCACAGAAATGATAAATGTTTTTTTGGATACAGAATTTGAAGGTGGAAGACATACCAAACGGGTAGATAAAATCCACTCCATATCGGGTATTTAACCAATTATACTTTACCTTAATTATTTCTTGTTAATTTATTTGATTTTAGGTCTTATTTTTGTTTTAAAATTTTTATTAATTATAAATAAAATATATTAGTTTAGATGAAAAAGATATTATTATTAAATGTGATTTTATGTTCAATTATAATTGCTTCTTGTGGTGGAACTAAATTACCGGATAGTACAAATCCAGAAGAAATATTCAATGCAGGTCTTAAATTTTTGGAAGATGAAGATTATTTGGAAGCCAAACAGATGTTCGAATTGATTATACTGCAATATCCGGCAAGCCAATTTGCAGATGATGCACAATACTATCAGGGTGAAGTTTCTTATCGCAGGGAAGAATTTATTATGGCAGCATTCAATTATAACCGACTAAGAAGGCAATATCCATGAAGTCCATTTAGTAAAGATGCGTTGTTCAAATCTGCACTAAGTTATTACAGAATATCTCCACCATACGACCGTGACCAAGAGAATACCCGCAAAGCTATAGAAGCATTTCAGGAATTTCAATATTTATACCCGGATGACAAATTAAAACAAGATGCCAGTGATAAAATTCAGGAGATGAGGAATAAACTTGCTTATAGGGAATACTTTACAGGTTTGCTCTATCGCAAGCTTGATAGTCCTAGGTCATCGGTTATTTATTTTGATGCTGTTATAAACAATTATCAGGATACAGATTATTACGAACCTGCATTTTTTAGTAAAATAGAAGTACTTATATTTATGAAAAAGTCAAAAGAAGCAGAAAGTATAATCATTGCATACAAATCAAATTTTCCAAAAAGCGATAAAATATCTGAACTTGATAAAATGCTAAGTAACATTAAATAATTGGCACTTTTCTTGCTTATTATAAAAAAATGTTAGGTATAAAATGCGTTCAATTATATTCATATTTCTAATATTAGTTACTATTGTTACAGAACTAAGTTCACAAGCAAACTATCCGCCTTCAGTCGGGCTTAATTTGGCTATGAAAGCGGGTGTGAGTGTAGTTCAAACACCAGTTGGCAGGCAAAATGCTCTTTCATTCAATAAATTACCCGATATTGGCTTATCTGGATATTATCCCATTAGCGAGAATGCTCCATTAGGTGTTGTGGCAAATATTGATTTTTGCAACTATTCTTATATTATCAAAGATTACGGAAATGGTAATCTATATAAAAATTCTAATTCCTATATAAGCTTTGCACCTTCTTTATTCTTTAAGGGAATAATGCTGGGATTTGGTTTTGGAATCCCGCTATCTGCCGATGTAGATGGCAGCAGCATTGATGAAGGAACCATAAATACCCTTTATGACTTAAGATTTGGTTATTCTTATGATTTATATTTAGATGAAAGTGCCAGATTATCTATATACATTATTGCTTCATATATGCTGAACCATATCTTTTCTGATTTTGAAACTAATGACCCAATGAAGTTAATCGTGCCCCAGGTAGAAAATTATATTATAAA
>CAYUZZ010000058.1:8035-9843 GCA_964449505.1 uncultured Hyphomicrobiales bacterium
AAATAATTCCCATAACCCTCGAGCAGCTTCACTATCAATTGGAATTAGTTATTATTATCTGGGAAGTGGTAAATCTACTGAGTAAATAAAGCTAACATTATCCATTTTTTATATGGGTAGCTAATTTAATTGTTGGCTGTATGTGGCTTTTATTCAATTATTTAGTCGGTTAATTTCTTGTTTTATTTCATCAATTACTTCTTGGTTTTGGATTTCCTTTTTCTCACCAACTTTAGCCGAAAACAAATAAAACACTTTGCCGCCAAAAACTTCAGTGAATTTTTTATGGGTTTCCGCCTGCAAACCATATTCTTTAAAAATCTCTGGCAATTGTATTCCAGTATTTACTGGCTTTATTTGCAGCCCAATAAACTTCTCTCCAATTTGTGTGAAAAAATCAACATTAAATAATCTATCCCACTCATCAGGTGCAGGCTGAATAGGTATTCCCAATATTTTTTGTAACTGCCCATAGATTGTTTGAATTTCCGTCATATATCCGTAAAATGTCCTATCAATTACAAGTTGAATCATATAGTCAATACAATCTTGCTCGGTTAATTCAGCCACTTCTGATTGGATAACTTCTGTTGTTTTTTACATAAAGTTTTTTACCTAACTCTTCAATATTTTCTTTAGGTTTAACATTCGTGAAGTAATATTCTCGCCATTCTTCCAGTGTTTTGGGAGAACATTTTCTGATTGATTCAGAAGTTGGACCAACATTTCTTTTAAAGTTCAGTTGGAAACGATTCATCGCAATATTTAAAATCCATTCTTTAGCCATTATTTTTGTTGTAATAAATTTAAAAATTTGTCCTTGTATTTGAAGTTTATATCACTATCCACGTGTACCAAACCACTTTTGACTAAATGAGCATTAATAAAATTTTTGTTTTCCAGATACAAATAACAAAGTAAATTATTCTGATTATCATACTTTACATTGTCATATTTCAAAAATACCCTTTTACCCTTTGTTTTTTCAATTAAAAACGAAGTCGCTTTACCATTTGCTAATGGGTCTTCTTTAATTCCAATAAGTCTAATGACCAAATCATTGCTCAGCTTTATTATTTCAGGGCTTATGACTTCTTTAACTGTATAAAGTTCTTCACGTTGGGTTAAACTGTCCTTGTCAATTTTAGAACCGAATTGCAATTTTTTTACATCAATTTTTTTGTCAAGAGTATGCGGGTCTTTGAAGATATATGAGAGGTTTTTAATTTCTTTATCAAAATCAATTTCTTTTCTTTCCTGAGTTAAGAATTCGTATGTTGTTTCATTAATATCTTTTTGATTTACTCCTAATTTGTCTTTTATAAATTGAACAAACTCAGGATTTATTTCAAAACCAACCGAATTCCTGTCTAATTTTTTTGCTGCTAATGCAGTTGTCCCACTACCAGCAAATGGGTCAAGTACAGTCTCTCCAACAAATGAAAACATTTTAATTAGTCGGGTTGGCAATTCTTCTGGAAACGTTGCGATGTGTCCATTTTGTCTTGCTCCTGCAAAGTTCCAATGTCCTGCAAAAAAAGTATTCCATTCTTCGGCAGTCATTTTAGAAAGTTCTTTTTGTTCTTTTGAATGCTTTGGCGCATCTCCAAGTTTTTTGAAAACAAGAATAAATTCGTAGTCAAGTTTCAAAATTCCGTTTCTGGGATAGGGATAAGAACCCATTTGAACACCACCGCCTGTAGTGTTAGATGTCGTTACTTTTTGCCAAATAATGGCACCCATATAGTCAAATCCTATGTTCTCACAGAATTTGATGATTTCTTCACGAATAGGAATGACTTTATAAC
>CAYUZZ010000059.1:0-9802 GCA_964449505.1 uncultured Hyphomicrobiales bacterium
AAATTGGAATAAGAAAATGGAAACAAGAGCATTAAAAAGATAAATACCTTCATCTCCATCGAAGATGAGAATAGTAATTGATCAGATTAGAGGTAAAAAAGTTGCCGAAGCACTAACCATACTACGGTTTACTCCGAAGATGGCTGCCAAAGATGCAGAAATGGTACTTCGTTCAGCAATATCAAATTTGAATCAAAAAGCAGTAGCAGCCGACATCCGCCTAAATGATGACGAAATGTTTGTAAAAGCTGTGTTTGTTGATCAAGGAGCATCTATGAAGAGAACATTACCAGCACCAATGGGCAGAGCTTATAGAATGAAGAAGAGGTCAAATCACTTGACTATAGTGGTGGCAACACCAGAAGAAGACAATACTGATGTTAAAGAAAAAATGAATAAGGAGTAATATTTTGGGACAAAAAACCAATCCTATAGGTCTTAGATTAGGTATCATCAGAAATTGGGATGCCAATTGGTTTGATGAAAGAAATGTTGCAGAAAAAATTGCCGAAGACATTAAGGTACGTAGTTATATTCGCAGCAGAAAGAAAAAATCCGGTATATCACGTATATTGGTAGAAAGAACAGCTAAACAGTTGAGAATCACTATTAATACATCCCGCCCAGGTATGATAATTGGAAGATCGGGCAAAGATATAACCTTATTGGAAGAGGAATTAAAAAAAGTAACAGGTAAGGAAGTAAAAATTCTTATAAGCGAAATTAAAAGACCCGAGTTGGATGCGTATTTGGTAGCCGAAAATATTGCACAGCAATTAGAAGGCAGAATATCATTCCGTCGTGCAATGAAACAAGCTGTTAGTTCTTCAATGAGAATGGGTGCACAAGGTATTCGTATAATGTGCTCCGGCAGACTTGGCGGTGCGGAAATGGCACGCTCAGAGCAATATAAAGAGGGACGTATCCCCCTGCATACTCTTAGAGCCGATATAGATTACGGTACTTGCGAAGCTCTCACTATCTATGGACTGATTGGTGTAAAGGTATGGATTTGCAAGGGCGAAATCATTGGTAAACAGCAATAAAATAAACAGGAATTAGTAAAATGTTAGCACCTAAAAGAGTAAAATACCGTAAAACGATGCGAGGCAGAATGACCGGGAAGTCATTCAGAGGATCTCAGGTAGCTTTTGGTTCCTATGGATTGAAAGCATTAGAGCCGCATTGGCTGACAAATCGTCAGATAGAAGCAGCTCGTATTGCCATCAACCGTTATCTGAAACGTGATGGTAAAGTATGGATAAGAATTTTCCCTGATAAACCTTATACCAAAAAACCCGCAGAAGTGCGTATGGGTAGTGGTAAAGGTAGTCCAGAAGGATGGGTAGCGGTAGTAAGACCCGGTAAAATTCTTTTTGAAGTTGATGGAGTAAGCAAAGAATTAGC
Organism: uncultured Hyphomicrobiales bacterium; assembly: GCA_964449505.1. Lineage (GTDB taxonomy): Bacteria > Bacteroidota > Ignavibacteria > Kapaibacteriales > UBA2268 > JBDHXE01. The sequence continues at coordinate 1,408 of CAYUZZ010000059.1, forward strand.
TATGGAAGCACTACGCTTAGCATCACACAAGCTGCCAATTAAGACAAAGTTTGTTACACGTATAGATTTAGTGTAAAATGAAACAACGTAAAGCAAAAGATTTAATAGAATTAACAGATGCAGAATTAGGCATCTTATTGGAAGAGTCCAGAGAAACATTGTCTAAACAGACTTTCCAACATGCTTTAAAGCAATTACATGATACTACTTATTTGAGAGTATTGAAAAGAGATATAGCAAGAATTCAAACTATTATAAAAGAACGTTCTAAAACGGTGTAAAAAATGGATAATATTGAAGTTTTAAATAAAGATATTGAGTCGGCTGAACTTGCAGTTACACCTGTAAAGGAAAATGTTGCTCAAAAATCAAAGAAAAGAATACTTGTTGGTAAGGTAACGAGCAACAAACCCGATAAAACTATCGTGGTGGCAATTACCAGACAGGTGATTCATCCATTGTATAAAAAATACTTTTTGAGTACCAAAAAGGTGATGGCTCATGACGCTGAAAACACTTGCAAAATAGGTGATTTGGTACGCATAAGTGAATGCCGTCCTCTGAGTGCTAGAAAAAGATGGATGTTGATTGAAGTTGTTGAAAGAGCTAAATAAGGAGTAATGTAAATGGTACAGGAAGAAACTAATTTAACTGTTGCTGATAATTCAGGTGCAAAAAAAGTCAGAGTGATAAGAGTTCTTGGTGGACATGGTCGCCGCTACGCCTCACTCGGAGACATGGTTGTGGTAGCTGTAAAATCAGCTATACCTAACGGTGCTGTTAAAAAAGGTCAGGTTGTTAAGGCTGTAATCGTTAGAACAGCCAAAGAAGTAGGACGTAAGGATGGCTCTTATATCAGATTTGATGATAATGCAGCGGTAATCCTCAATGATAAGGGTGAACCAAGAGGTACCAGAATATTTGGACCAGTAGCCCGTGAATTGCGTGAAAAGAATTATATGAAAATTGTCTCATTAGCACCAGAAGTGATATAATGATGAAAAATATAAAAATTAGAATAAAGAAAAACGACCAAGTAATGGTTTTAGCTGGTGATGATAAAGGCAAAACTGGCAGAGTACTCAGTGTTGATACTAAAAAATATAGAGTATTGGTGGAAGGTGTTAATATTCATATCAAACATCAAAGACCTAATCAACAAAATCAACAGGGTGGAAGAGTCGAGATGGAATTTCCAATTCACTATTCCAACGTAATGCTTCTCGATTCAGATAAAAAACCAAGCAGAATTGGTATCAAAAGAGAAGTAAAGGGTGGCAGAAATGTAATAACCCGTATAGCAAAATCTAATGGTAAAGAAATATAAAATTAATTGAGTGAAAGAAGATGGCAAAAAAACCTGTTTCACAACAGCAAGGTAAATCAGCATCAAAGAAAGGTGAATTTGCACCTGAAGGAAAAAGATTAGAGGACATTAAAGATAGTGGTAAACCTCCAATTCCCAGATTGTTTGAATTTTATAAAAGTAATGTAGCACCTGCTCTGATGAGTAAGTTCGAATTTAAATCTGTGATGCAAGTACCGAAATTAGAAAAAATATGTATAAATATCGGTGTTGGTGGCGCAACTCAAGATTTGAAATTATTACAAAGTGCAATTAATGAGTTGGAACTAATAACAGGTCAGCGTCCCACAGTAAAGAAAGCCAAGAAGGCCATTTCAAATTTTAAATTACGTCAGGGTATGCCAATTGCATGTATGGTAACTTTACGTGGACCACGTATGTATGAATTCTTGGATAGATTCATAAACATCGCATCACCACGTATCAGAGATTTTAGAGGATTTCCAGATAAAAGCTTTGATGGTAGAGGAAATTATACATTAGGTATCAAAGAACAGATTATTTTCCCTGAAATAGACGTGGATAAAATTAATAAAATCAACGGTATGGATATTACTTTCGTAGTAAAATCAAAATCTGACGAAGAGTCTTATGCCTTATTAAGTGAATTTGGTTTTCCATTTAGAAAAAAAGTATAATTAATAAGTAAAAATAGAATGGCAAAAACATCAGTTGTAGCAAGAAATTTAAAAAGACAAAAGTTAGTTGCTCAGTATGCCGAAAGGCGTCAGGCACTGAAGGAAGCTTCCGATTGGGTAGGTTTACAGAAATTACCCAGAAATAGTGCTCCCACAAGATTAAGAAATAGATGTGCCGTAACAGGTCGCGGTAGAAGTGTTTACAGAAAATACGGTTTATGCAGAAATGTATTCCGTCAAATGGCACTCGAAGGTAAATTGCCGGGTGTTAAAAAAGCAAGTTGGTAAATAAATAATATTTGGTTAAAAAGTATGCCAGTTACAGATTCAATTGCAGATTTTATAACAAGAATAAGAAATGCAGGTCGCGCAGGACACAAAACAGTAGATGCTCCATTTTCCAATATGAAAATGGGTATAGCAGCCTTATTGAAAGAACAGGGTTTCATTACTGATTTTGAAAAAATAGAGGAAGGTGTGCAAGGAGCAATCCGTGTACAACTCAGATATTATAAGCGTAAGCCTGTAATAAAAAGTATTGTTAGAATTAGCAAACCCGGACGTAGAGTATATGTGCCGGCAGATAGACTCCCAAGAGTAAATAACGGCTTGGGTATAGCAATAATTTCGACTTCCCACGGTATTATGACAGGCAAGCAAGCCCGTAAGATACATATTGGTGGCGAAGTATTATGCACAGTTTGGTAATATTATCCCTAAGGAGTATTTAAAAGTGTCACGTATAGGAAAAAAACTGATTGAAATCCCAAAGGGTGTACAAGTTACATTTGAGGATAACATAATCAGAGCCAAGGGTCCATTAGGAGAACTTTCTTATCACCTTCATGATGAAATCAGAATGGTAATGAATGATGGTATAATTAGATTTGAAAGAGATTCAGATGTAAAACACTTAAGGGCTTTGCACGGACTTTCTCGGGCGCTCACTGCTAATATGATAGAAGGCGTTTCAAAAGGCTTTACGAAATCGCTGATTATTGAGGGTGTGGGTTTCAGAGCAGAATTGAAAGGAAACAGACTCTTGTTGGCATTAGGATTTTCGCACCCGATTTTGATTATTCCTCCAGAAGGGATAAGTTTTGAATTGGCAAATGCAAATAATGTGAAAGTAAAGGGTTACGATAAGCAGTTAGTAGGTTTGATTGCGGCAAAAATAAGAGATTTAAGACCACCAGAACCATATAAAGGTAAGGGTGTTCGTTATGATGGTGAATATATCCGTCGTAAAGCGGGTAAAACATCTGCTAAATAATAATTGAAATAAAAAGCGGTTATAAAAAATGAGAATTCAAGATTTAAAAGCAAAGCGTAAGCAAAGACGCAAACAGCATATCAGAAGGTCTATGACTTTTGTAGGTAGCAAGCTTCGTTTGACTGTATTCAGAAGTAATCTAAATATATATGCTCAGATTATTAATGATAAAGAACAAAAAACTTTGGTGTCGGCTTCTACTATTGATAAAGAAGTAAAAGACCAACTAACTAAAGATATGAAGAAGGTTGACGTAAGTAAATTGGTAGGAAAATTGATTGCTAAACGTGCAAAAGATGCAAATATAAAAGATGTAGCTTTTGATAGAAATGGTTATATCTACCATGGCAGGATAAAAGCACTTGCCGACGGGGCACGCGAAGGCGGTCTCGAGTTTTAACAAAATTGTCAGTTAAAGGAGTTTGATAAGTGACAAATATTAAAGTATCAGAATTAGATCTTAAAGACAAGTTAGTCTATGTGGGTAGAACTGCTAAGGTAGTTAAGGGCGGACGTAGATTTAATTTCTCTGCTATAGTAGTGGTAGGTGACGGAAATGGTCATGTTGGTTATGGTCTTGGTAAGGCAAGTGAAGTAGTCGATGCAGTATCTAAGGCAACCGAATCAGCAAAGAAAAATATTGTAAAAGTAAGATTATCAAAACATACTATTCCTCATCAGGTTTTTGGTAGATACGGTGCCGCAAAAATTCTTTTGAAACCGGCAACACCCGGTACTGGTGTGATAGCATCAGGCGGTGTAAGGGCAATATTAGAACTAGCAGGTGTAAAGGATGTATTAACCAAAAGTCTTGGTTCTTCTAATCCCCACAATACTGTAAAAGCAACCGTTCAAGGGCTTCAATCTTTAGAAGACGCTGTATCGGTAGCTGAAAGAAGAGGAATATCGGTAGAAAGAGTTGTTAACGCATAATTTATTAATGCACCATAATTTAAGAAGGTGATTTAAATGGCTAAGCTGAAAATTACACAGACAAAAAGTGTGATAAAGACTTTAAAAAAACAAAAACAAACAATCGAGGCATTGGGATTGGGAAGACCTAATTATTTTAAGGTGCACCCAGATAATGCTCAGATTCGCGGTATGATAAATATCGTCGAACATTTAGTAAAAGTAGAAGAAGTTTCAGAATAATTAAGAAAGCAGCTATGATGAAGCATATAGGTAATTTAAAATTCGCAGTCGGAGCAAAGAAAGATAGAAAAAGAATTGCTCGCGGTGCTGGAAGTGGACACGGTGGAACAGCCACACGTGGTAATAAAGGTCAAAAATCACGCTCTGGGGCGCATGTAAGAATTGGATTTGAAGGCGGACAGATGCCTTTGAATCGACGCCTACCAAAGTTTGGCTTTACTAATCGTTTCAAAAAAGACTGTCAAATTGTAAATCTGAGTAGATTACAAGAATTAATTGATGAAAATTTACTGGAAAACTCTGAAGTCAATCCGGAAGTTTTATTCTCCTACGGAGTTATTAAGAAATTGGATATTCCGGTGAAAATTCTGGGCGATGGTGAATTAAACAAAGCTTTGAATGTTTCGGCTCATTTCTTTTCTAAATCTGCAAAGGATAAAATTGAATCAGCCGGAGGGAAAGTAATAGTAAATGAATAAGTTTTTTCAAACGATACAGAATATCTTTAAAATCGAAGAGCTGAGGGATAGAATTATCTTCACTCTTGGGATTTTAATAGTAATAAGAATTGGTTCGCATATTACACTTCCGGGTGTAGATGTAGAAGCATTGAGTATTTCTATCGCCAATCAAGATTCTAATACTCTTTTTGGATTATTTGATTTATTCGTAGGTGGCGCATTTTCTAAGGCTGCCATTTTTGCACTTGGTATTATGCCATATATCACAGCTTCTATTATCTTCCAGTTAGCTGGTGTTGTGATTCCTGAAATTTCGAAGATGCAAAAAGAGGGTGAAGAAGGTCGTCGTAAAATAAATCAATACACAAGAATATTAACTGTTTTCATCTCTGCTCTGCAAGGGTGGGGTGTTGCTATAAAACTAACTCATCAACAGGCAGCAGCTGGGGTTCCGGTAGTCCCTGATGCAGGGTTTTTGTTTACATTGTCGTCAATGTTTATTTTGGCGGGCGGAACTGTTTTTATGATGTGGCTTGGTGAACAGATAACCGAAAAAGGTATTGGAAATGGTATATCACTAATTATCATGATTGGTATTATAGCAAGGTTGCCGGTAGCCTTATTTAATGAGTGGAACTTAGTTTGGACAGGTGCAAGATTGTGGCCTATCGAATTGGTTATTATCGTATTGCTGGTTGTTATTATTGCTTCGATAGTTTTGGTAACACAGGGGGCACGGCGAATACCTGTTCAATATGCTAAACGTCAGGTTGGAAAGAAAGTCTTTGGTGGGACTACTCAGTATATACCTCTTCGAGTGAATACTGCTGGTGTAATGCCAATTATCTTTGCACAGTCGTTAATGTTTATCCCTGGAACTATTGCGAGTTTCTTTCCAGAAAGCTCTTTGTTTAATACTATTGCAAGATTATTTGATTATACATCCTTGTTCTACGCCGGTATTTATTTTGTGATGATTGTGTTCTTTACATATTTCTACACTGCGATTATTTTTAATCCACGAGAAATCGCGGACAACATGAAAAAGCAGGGCGGTTTTATTCCCGGCATTCGTCCAGGCAATAATACTTCTGAATATATCGAAACTGTTTTGACACGTATCACTTTACCAGGTTCTTTGTTCTTGGGTTTGGTTGCAGTATTACCTAACTTTATGACTTTTTTCTTTAATGTTGATCCATTTTTTGCATCATTCTTTGGAGGTACTTCGCTATTAATTATGGTTGGAGTCGCTTTGGATACTTTGCAACAGATTGAGTCCCACTTGTTGATGCGTCATTATGATGGGTTTATGAAGAGCGGAAAAATAAAAGGAAGATCTGGCGGAATAGGCGGGTTTTAATGAATATGGTTAATAACAGGATACCAAGAAGTGCGATAAAGAGTTCTGAAGAAATCAAATTGATAGCGGAATCCTGTAGAATTGTAGCTGATACTCTTGTTCTTTTAAAAGATTATGTTAAACCGGGTGTTACCACTCTCGAACTAGATATGATTGCAGAAGATTATATAAGAAGTAAGGATGGTGAGCCAGCATTTAAAGGTTACCAAGTAGGCAAACTCGTGTTTCCTAGCTCGCTTTGTATTTCTGTTAATGAAGAAATTATTCATGGAATACCAGGTAATAGAAAGTTGATAAATGGTGATATCGTATCTTTGGATTGCGGCGTTCTAAAGAATGCTTATTATGGCGACAGTGCTGTAACTTATGGGGTTGGTGAAATATCTGAAGAAGATAGACGTTTGATGGAAGTTACGGAGAAGTCGCTTGAATTTGGTATAGAGGCTGTGAAAGAAGGTAATAGTGTTTATGACATTTCTCGTGCTGTCCAGAGCTATGTAGAGCAAAATGGATTTTCGCTAACACGAGAGTATTGTGGGCATGGGCTTGGAAAAAATTTACATGAGTTTCCGGCAATACCAAATTATGTACCGGCACTTTTGTATCGTAAGCAGTTTCCAAATGCGAAATTTGTGAATAATATGGTAATGGCAATTGAACCAATGGTGCATGCCGGCAAGAAAGATATATCAATATCTTCCGACAAATGGACTGTCCTTACAAGAGATGGCTCGAAGGCAGCACATTTTGAACATTCGGTAGTAGTACACGATAAAAAAGCAATTGTATTAACTAATAGATAGATTTATATGGCTAAAGTAGAATTAATAAGAGTAGATGGAATAATTGAGGAGACTTTGCCTAACACACAATTTATTGTGAAATTGGAAAAGGGTCATCAAGTGTTAGCTCATATAAGTGGAAAAATGAGAATGAACTTTATAAAGATATTGCAGGGCGACAAGGTAACTGTAGAGTTATCCCCCTACGATCTGACTAAGGGAAGAATAATTTACAGATATAAATAATTGATGGTAAAATAAAATGAAAGTACAAGCATCAGTAAAAAAACGTCACCCAGACGATAAGATAGTTCGTCGTAAGGGAAGAGTTTACATAATAAATAAAAAGAATTCAAGATTTAAACAAAGACAAGGTTAATATAAAGGAGTAAATTGTGGCTCGTATAGCTGGTATTGATTTACCTAAAAACAAAAGAGGAGTTATAGGGCTTACCTATATCTTTGGAATCGGCAGAGCACTTTCGGAAAGGATATTAGCAGAAGCAGGTGTTGATGTTAGTAAAAAAGTTTCTGAATGGACTGATGATGAAGTAGCACAAATACGCTCTGTAATTGAGTCAGTAAAGACCGAAGGTGCTTTACGCTCCGAAATACAGATGAATATTAAAAGATTGATGGACATAGGATGTTATCGTGGCTTACGTCACAGAAGAGGACTTCCTGTTCGCGGACAACGTACAAGAACTAACGCCCGTACTCGTAAAGGTCGTAAAAAAACTGTTGCGGGCAAAAAGAAAGCAACTAAGTAAGAATTAATTACCCACAATTTAGGTATTGTTTAAGTGGCTAAGAAAAAAATTAAGAAAAAGACGGTTACCGATATTCATGGTAAGGCATTTATCAGAGCAACATTTAATAATGTGCAGGTAACTATTACCGATTTATACGGTAACACACTTTGCTGGTCATCGGCAGGTAAAAATGGGTTTAGGGGGTCTAAGAAAAACACTCCTTATGCAGCTCAGGTATCAGCTGAAAAATCAGCGAAAGAAGCCTATGATATGGGGCTAAGAAAGGTAGATGTATTGGTTAAAGGACCAGGTTCGGGACGTGAAGCGGCTATTCGTGCATTAGCTCAGGCGGGCTTGGAGATTCACAGTATAATTGACAAGACACCGATACCGCACAATGGTTGTCGTCCGCCCAAAAGAAGAAGAGTTTAAATTTTTCGAGCTAATTTTATTAACAATTTAATAAAATTTAAAAAAAAGTTATTATATGAATATTCAAATGCAAATGCCCGATAGGGTTATAACAGAGGAATCCGCTTCGGATTTTCACAGTAGATTTATAATGGCTCCATTAGAACCGGGTTTTGGAGTTACAATTGGTAATG
>CAYUZZ010000060.1:0-9681 GCA_964449505.1 uncultured Hyphomicrobiales bacterium
ATTTGTTTTCCTCTTCTTTGTGATGTTGATGTTGATGTTGATGATGATGGTGTTATAAAACAAAATTGGTATTTGAAAATGTGATTTATTTTTAATCACATCATTTCTTTGATTCGACTAATTTTTAATGAACATTTGTTTTCTACATTTATAGCTTCTTATAGTAATTATTTCAATAATTTCAAAGGAGACCAGTCAGGGTATGAATTTTTAATTGATAATTCGATTGCTGATTTTACAATTAAAGGTGATTTTGAATGGTTCGAGAGTGATTTATTTACAGCTAAAGCCGGTTTTGAAGTTTCTAAGTATGAATTTAATTATCTTCAGAACTTTACTGGTGATACTGATTCAACTCAGCAGGGCTCACAGGGTGGTAGCACAAACTTGTCAGTGAAGGATTTACAAACTAGTGCTTATGCACAGTTCAAATATTCACTGAACGAGTTGCTCTCTTTGCAGGGTGGCATTAGGGCTAACTACTGGCAATTAAGTGATTTGCTGACCTACGACCCCAGACTGTCATTAAATTATATTCTTAGTGATAAAATTACTTTGAAAGCTGCATGGGGAATTTTCCATCAAAACTTAAGACTTGCAGCTCAGCCCAATTTCTCTTTTTTCGATACTTGGTTACCAACCGATTCTACTGTACCAGCAAGTTTCGCCAATCACTATATACTAAGTTTGGAAACCAAATTGATCAAAGGGCTTGATTTTAACTTTGATGTTTATTATAAGACTTTCGAGAATGTTAGTGAACTAAATGTTAATGCACTCAAAGGGGCTAATGTAAGAGATGTATTTTACATAGGAAACGCTTATGCTTGGGGTGCAGAGGTATTTGTTCAAAAAAAATTTGGACGCCTAAACGGTTGGATTGGATATGCAATTGGATTTATCAAAGCCAAATTTGACAGTATAAATAATGGTGACGAATTTAGACCTAAATATGATAGAACACACGATTTTAAAATTGTGGTAAATTATGAACTTAATGACGATTGGGACTTTGGTGCTTCATTCCTATTTCAAACTGGACAATCATATACTGGGGTTACATCTCGGGCACAATCTTTTCTTCCCGGACAAATTTATGGTAAGTCCAAAGTGGTTCCTTCACAAAGATATGGTTTACGTTTACCGTCATCTCATCAACTAAATTTAACTGCTGGATACAAATTTGATATGTGGGGATTGGATGCAAAAGCCATAATGGATATTTATAATGTTTATAGCAGAAGAGATATATTAGTCAGGTTTTATAATACAAGAGATGACAAAGCATATATTGACGATGTTCTTTTAATACCTATTCTACCAACAATTTCTTTGGAGGTTAAATTTTAATGAAAACTATTCAATTGATTTTAATTATTCCTTTTGTGATATTTTTTGTTTCTTGCGAAGATAGTGCGCCTGGAGATTATGAAGAAAATTATATTGTAGAGGCTTTACTATTGGTAGATAAACCAATTAAGGGTATTTCAATCATAAAAACTCAACCTATTTTCGATGTTTATGTCCATGATTCTGCAATGGTTCGCAATGCGAATGTAATTATTGAGGGTGATGGCAGGTCTTTTAATCTTCAATTCAAGAATAGAGAAGATGGTGAAGTTGGTTATTTTTACGATGACACAAGCTACTTAATAAAAGAAAATACACAGTATAAAATAAAAATTACTCTTCCTAACGGGAAATTAATCAGTGGAGAAACTACAACTCCCGGAAAAACTGAATGGGTAAAAAGAGCCAAGGATTTTCTGCAATTTCCCTTAGATACGCTCAAACTACCTTCAACCGATACAGTTATTTGGAAAAAAGTGCCCATGATTGATTTCTATCTGATAGGGGTTACTTCCTTGGATACATTGGAATATGGTAGCTACCTAAACCCTTCGACAGAAGAAATGAACAGACGTATTGAAAGACCATGGAGACAAGACCGTTTTTTCAGAGAAATATCATCAATATCGCCAATAGCAAATACCCAAAGTACAATCGTTTGGAATACTTTCCGTTGGTTTGGTAAGCACGAAGTGGTAGTATATGCACCTGATTGGAATTTCCTAAGATGGTATATTCAATCACAAGCAAGGCAGGAATTGGACCCTTTGCTAAGTTCTATTACAGGTGCCTACGGATTTGTAGGTTCGGCTTCCATAATCTCGGATACTTCTTTTGTATTAAAAAATCAACCTTAGCGCTTTTGATTCCTTAATACTAATTCTGTTAATTATTTTTCTATTAATAGATTGACAGCGTATATGATAAGAAAAATTGCAAATCCTTTTTTTAAATAGGTTTCGTTCATATCTACTGCTAATTTTGATGTAAAATAGCTACCGATAATAAATGTAATAATCATTAATCCAGCAGCTTTCAAATCTACAAATCCTGAATTATAATAATTAATAACTGCAAACAAACCTATCGGTGGCAAAAGTAAGGCCAAGGATGTTCCTTGTGCTGTTTGCTGGCTGTATCCCAAAATATATACCAGTACCGGTATAACGACAATACCCCCACCAATTCCCAAAAATCCACTCAATAAGCCCGCTGCCAATCCTGTAAGCAACAAAACGATTATTTCTTTCATGATTTTCCAATTTTGTTTAATAGAATTTTATAATTTATTCACTTTCAAGCAAACAAGCAAATTAAATATTCAATTTATCGAAAGTATTGCAATTAGAAAAAATTGCAAAATAATTATTTAGCAAGATGTGAAAAAAAAATATTTGTAATTATTAGAAGACACAAAACCATTTCTTGTTGTTAGTAAATGCAAAACAATCCCTCAACAACTTACCAGAATAATTTCGTAATATTTTTCAACTAGTTTTTAATTCACTAATGTGTGGAAAAAATAACAGTAAGTATTGATTTATTTAATTATATTGCGGGAAATTTACAGAGTAAAATGGGCATTGATTAAAAATATAACGTACTAATTCTTTAAAAGAATTTATCATGATTATTCTGATATGACAAAAAATATAAATAATAGTAGTTTAGAAGCGTTTCCATTCGGAATATTACAAGGGAAAATCCTTCTTGAAAATGATGTCCTTATTGATATAGATGTTTTAAATGTTAATTTAGAAATGTGCAAAATTGTTGATTTACCAAGAGAACAAATAATAAATTGTAAATTGAGTAATGTTGACAACATATTCCTAAATCAGCTATTTACTAAAATCAAAAATGATGCTAATAGATTACTAAACAATGGCATTATTGAATTTTATTTGACAGATATTCATTCTGATTTATTATATAGGATTTCAGCCAGATTAAGCTCTTCTGATGAAATATCGTTAATATTAAACCCCACCTATATCAATGACTCCAAAATGGATTTGCAAGAGCTTGAGTTGCGATATAGCAGGCATGAAATAATCGCAGGACTCAACAAAACTATTTATTGGGAAGTTAATAACGAAGGACTATACACAAGTGTAACAAATGGAGTTGAGAAAGTTTTGGGGTACAAACCTGATGAATTAATAAATAAAAAGTACTTTTATGATTTATTTCCCGACAACGTGAGGGAAGAGTACAAAGTAATAGGCTTTGGGATAATTAATTCGAAAAAAATACTACATGGATTTGAAAATAGTATATTAGCAAAAAATGGAAACATTATAAATGTACTAAGTGTGGGAATGCCCATATTTAATGAAAATGGGGAATCGATTGGTTTTTGTGGTTCTGATATTGATATTACCAAACAGATAAAATACCTGAATGATTTAGAGAATTATTCGAAAGAGCTTGAAAATGCAATTTCAGATTTCCAAGAATCGCAAAGTAAGTTAGAGGAGAGCCTTTTTGAAAGGAATATGTTGGTGGAGGAATTAACCGATTTGAAAGACAAACTTGAAAAATCGAATGCTGAAAAAGACAAATTCTTTTCCATTATTGCCCATGACCTTCGCAGTCCATTTTCTGGTTTTTTAGGATTAACCCTCGATTTATATCAGAATATTGAAGTATTGTCTAAAGAAGATATAATTGAATTATCAAAAATGCTTAAAGATTCGGCACAATCAACCTTCAAATTACTTGAAAATCTGCTGGAATGGTCAAGAATTCAAAGAGGTACTGTTAATTTTAACCCTGATCAATTGCAACTGCTTTTGCTTGTTAATAATGTAATCAGCTTGCAGCAATCAAACTTTACTGCAAAAAATATAACTATAATAAATAACATAGATGAGGGATTATACGTTTTTGCTGATGTGAATATGATTAGCACAGTACTAAGGAATCTAATTTCTAACGCATTGAAATTTACACCCAGAAATGGCAAGATTGAATTAAATTATGAACAAAATAATGAAGTAACAATTCTCCGTATAAAGGATTCAGGTATAGGAATTCCAAGTTTTTTGCTAGATAAATTATTCGAAATTGGGGCAAAAACATCCAGACCTGGAACCGAAGGTGAATCATCGTCAGGTTTGGGATTATTATTGTGTAGAGAATATATTGAAAAGCTTGGTGGCACAATCTGGGTAGAGAGTGAACTCGGAAAAGGAAGTACATTTTACTTTACGATTTTAAGAAAAAACGATCTAAATTAATATTGATGAAAAATATAATGAACCATTCTGAAATCGAATGAAAACTGAATAAATTTTTGTTCAGATACTTCACAAAAAAAGGACTTTCCGTTAAGAAAGCCCTTTTAATTTGGTGGGGGCGGAGGGAGTCGAACCCCCGACCCCCTGCTTGTAAGGCAGGTGCTCTAGACCAACTGAGCTACACCCCCAAAATTTCAGAATTCAAAAATACTACATTTCTGCAAATAAAAAAAATATTTTTTTATAATTTTTCAACTCTACGCACTTCTGGTAGTTCATTTAGAATATACCTTTCAATGCCCGCTCGCAATGTCATCATAGATAGTGGGCAAAGTGTGCAGTTGCCAATAAATCTTACAACGAGTGTAGATGTTGGTGGTTCGAATCTCACAAACTCAACATCTCCTCCATCTTCTATCAAATATGGTCTTATTTTAGCTAATACTGCCTCTTCTTTTGTGCCTATTTCTTCCATTATAATTCAATAATTGGAGCTTTTGTTTTAGAATTCATATAATTTACTTTTCGTGTTTCAGATACCACATTATACACAATTTCTTTCAAAATATTAGTCTGGGGGTTGTTGTCGCCTTTTAAAATAACAGGTTTTCCACTGTCATTTCCTTCCCTCATATTAATATCAATGGGAACTTCGCCGAGTAAATTTACCCCAAATTCATTGGCAATTCTTTTGCCACCACCCTCACCGAAAATATAATATTTTTTATCAGGTAATTCGTCAGGTGTAAAATAGCTCATATTTTCAATTATGCCCAAAACATCAACTTTTACTTTCTGAAACATAGTGATAGAGCGTCTTACATCTGCCAATGCTATGTCCTGGGGAGTAGTTACAATTACAGCCCCTGTCAATGGGATTTTTTGCACAAGGGTTAACTGTATATCTCCAGTTCCAGGAGGTAAGTCGAATATTAAAAAATCAAGTTCGCCCCATTCTACCTGTTCAAATAGCATCGAAAAGTATCCAGCAAGCATCGGACCCCTTACAATTGCTGCCTCTTCGCGGTTCATCACAAATCCCATCGAAGCAACCTTCACACCATATTGTTCGATGGGAGCAGCAACAGTCCTACCGTCGGGCGTTGTAGTAGCCATCAACTTTTTGTTTTCTAATCCAAACATCGACGGCTGACTTGGACCATATACATCGGCGTCCAGTATTCCAACCGAGGCGCCAGATTGCATCAACCCTGCGGCTAAATTTGCTGCTATAGATGATTTGCCGACACCGCCCTTGCCCGAAGCAACAGCTATCAAATTTTTAACCCGATTAAGAGTAGGTCGGTTTGTATGGCTCAAGCTCACTTCATTAATAAATATTTCATGATTTTTATCCTGTGCCAAGTCCATTAAAATGTTTTTAACCTGTTGCTTAATATCGGCATATATCCATTGAATTGGTTGAATCAACTCTATATATACCTGAACTGTATTGTCAGAAATTACAACATCTTTTATGGAATTTAAATCCCCAAAACTTAATTTTATATCTTTATCTATTATTTTTGATAAATTATTCTTTATATTGTCTATTAATTCACTCATAATTTGAACTTAAAATTTAAAAATTATACATTATTTAGGTATATAGACAAAAATAATGTAATCTTAATTTTAATTTTCGGGAAAATTTATTTATTTTTATCATTTTTAATTAGAATGAACTCAAGAACTAAGAATATTATTACTTGGACAATCACTTTACTCATAATTATAGTATCCCTGTGGTTTGCTGTAAAGGATATAGAATTCTCCGAACTGCTGAGCATCCTCTCGAGTGCCGATTATAAATGGGCTTTATTATCAATACCTGTGATATTGTTATCCCATTATATAAGAGCAGTTCGGTGGAGAACAATTATTGACCCATTTCTTAAAAATACCAAAATAATAAATTTGTTTTCTGCAGTTATGGTGGGCTATTTTTTCAATTCTATTTTTCCCCGCTTAGGTGAATTTGTTCGTCCCTACGTGTTTGCCAAAAGAGAAAAATCAAGTGTTTCAAGTGTATTTGCAACTATAGTATTCGAAAGGGTGTTAGATGTAATTACTTTAGGTATATTATTTGCCGTTGCCTTTTTTATAGCCCGCGACAAAGTGATTAATATGTTACCAGGCATAGATGCCAACAAAGTAATTGTTTTCTCTGGATTGGTATTGGTAGTAATAATCCTAAGTTTTTATCCACCATTTATTTCAGCAATATTAACAATACTTGTCAAACCATTTTCAGACAAAGCCTATCACCGCCTGCTTGATATTTTCAACAAGTTTCGCAAAGGTTTTGCGATACTAAAAAGTCCACGTCAATATTTAGTCTTAATAGCTCAGTCGATGTTTATTTGGTTTCTTTATTCATTGCCCCTCTATCTAATGTTTTTCTGCTTTGATTTTCACCATTATATTCATGTAAGTTTTGGTGATGCCTTGTTTTTATTGATAGTATCGGGTATAGGAGTAACCATAGCACCTACACCAAGTGGCATAGGTGTTATGCACTCATTATTAACTTTTGCAATGATGGGACTTTATAACTTAGACAAAGAAACATCATTAGCCTTTGCAACCATCAATCACGCTACAACTCTCTTTGTACAGATATTTTTTGGAAGTATATTTGTATTTCGCGAAAGGGTTAATAAATTACCCGGCAAAGATTTCTTTACCGGGGAAATTCAAACTCAATCTGAAAAAGTAGATTGATTAATTAGGCTGATTAGAATTTTCAGGTAGTTTGGGCTCCACCATAATAACTTCCTCTTTGGAAATTACCACTGCACCAATGTTGGCACCTTTGGGTTTTCTTACGTATTTCTTAAAAGTATAAACTACGGGAACATATTTTGCATTTCTGGATCCTGAATAATATGCAGTGATTTCGGCAGCTCTTGTTAGAATATGTTTAGGTAGTTTAATTTCTTTGTCTAATTTAACAATAGCATGCGAACCACTTGTTCCCCTTGCGTGCATCCAGAGGTCATTCGGTTTAGCAAATCTCATTGTAAGTTCATCATTATTAGCAGCACTTTTGCCAACATATAATTTATAATTGTCACCAAGCTCGAACTCCCTGA
This sequence comes from uncultured Hyphomicrobiales bacterium, assembly GCA_964449505.1. Lineage (GTDB taxonomy): Bacteria > Bacteroidota > Ignavibacteria > Kapaibacteriales > UBA2268 > JBDHXE01. The sequence goes on from CAYUZZ010000060.1 coordinate 7,688, forward strand.
ATTTTGTAGATGGTTCATTTGCATTTTGTACATTGGACAATTCGAGTATTCTACGGTTTTCTTCCACAAATTTCTCCAATTCTTTATTATTATCTATATCTGCCAAACGCGATTTAAGTTCTTTTAATTTAGCTATCTTGTCTTCTTCGGCGGGGATTCTCTTTTTCCTGACTTGAAGCTCTGCTTCGGAATGTTTGGCTTTATCGAAATACTTGTTTGCATTATCCAATATATTGAGTTTGCTGTCCAGGTTAATATCAATAACTTCATTATTCCAGTTTGCAATTTTAATTTTATTCCCAGACTTCAATTTCAAATCAGGTTGTGCCATCAATACTTCTCCGTATTTTCTATATAATTTGGTTCTTTCGTCAATGGAATCAAAATCTTTGAATTGGGCAATTCTTTTTTCGTACTTTAATAGCATGGATTCAAGCTTTGTGGTGATTTTTTTGTAATTGACTTCAAAATTAGAAGATTGAATCTCTTTAATTAAAGTGTGCCTGATGGCTTCTGATACTTTGGAAGTTACAAAGCATTCTTTTCTTTCATTTATGTTAATAAGAGAAAATGTATAAGCAGTTTCTGGCAAATCGTAAACATAGAATTGATTTGTGTTTAAAAGCTTACTTTTTAAAGAATCGCATTCTTCTGTTAATAATTTAATCTGGTCATCAGTTAGGTCTCCTACCAAAGTTTCAGGGTTTAATTCTATTTTGTTGCATAACAGCCCAGAATAAAGCTTTCCAAACATATAAGATGATGTTGCCAAAGCAGTACATATTTTTGTACTTGGTGCCAATTCCCAGAATTCAGGGGGTTCCTCGTTAGAAATATTGTATTGCTTTCCAAAATATTCCTCTGATTGTTTGAAGGCATCAAAAATTTTCCTGTCAAAATTAGTCAGATAAATATTACTATTATCACCGCCAAATAATTGAAAATATGCACATAAATTTGTAAAATCAATTTTGACGATTCTATTTTTACCAACTATACTAACATTCTGAATAACTTCGTCAGTTAAGTCATGCATTGGCTCCATAGAATTTTTCTTAGCACGGTTAAACCTATCAGAGATGAAAACCGAATCTTTTTTCCCATCTGAATTAAAAATAATAAATTTGCTGATTTTATTATTAGAAATTTCAATTACCAATTGCCCCTTTTCTTGTGTGAAAGCTACCACAGTCTTCCAGCCGATAAATTCTTTTAATTCGTTGGAAATATGGTATAATGTATAATAATTTCTAAGCATAATTATTCAATGTTCTGTATTTGTTCTCTGATTTTTTCCAATTCTTCTTTAATATTAACAACATACTGAGAAATCTGGGCATCATTAGCTTTGGAACCGATAGTGTTAATTTCTCTGTGAATTTCCTGCAACAGAAAATTTATTTTTCTTCCAGGCGCTTCTTCATTTTTAAGAATTTCATAATAAAATTTGAAATGGGACTTTAATCTAACAACTTCTTCCGAAATATCAAGTTTGTCAGCCATCAGTACCATTTCTAATTGAAGACGCTGTTCGTCGTACTCGTCATTTTCGAAGAATTGTGCCAGGCGTTGCTTCAGTTTGTCTCTTTCGGCAGGAATTCTTTGAATACCTAATTTCTCGATTTTATCAACCGATTCAATAATAATTTTCATTCTGTTGTTAAGGTCTTTTATGAGTGTTTGTCCCTCTTTTCTTCTCATTTGGTCTAAATTTCTAAGTGCATTGCCCAGCACTTTTCTAATTAGTGACATCTGTTTATTTGAATCTTCGTCATCGTTTGACTCGATAAAATAGGATGAAAAGTTTAAAATATGCTCTATTTTGATAGCTTCCTTCATTTTTAAATCTTTTCTCATATCATTCAATTGTTCGTGAATGTGGTTAACAACATTATTATTTATCGAAAAAATCTTTTTGATTGATTCAAGTTCCAAAGTAATGTTAACACTAACTGTTCCACGATTAATATATTTACGCACCATTTCACGCACAT
>CAYUZZ010000061.1:0-9382 GCA_964449505.1 uncultured Hyphomicrobiales bacterium
ATCACTGGAAGTCCGTGACTGGGTGACTCTGATAATCTTACGTTGCGGGCAATGAGGGTATTAAAAACTTTTTTACCAAAGTGTTTCTTAACTTCTTCCACTACCTGATTGGACAATCTTAGTCTAGAGTCAAACATCGTCAATAATACACCCTCTATTTCAAGTTGTTTATTTAATTGGTATTGAACGATTGAAATCGTATTTAGTAACTGCCCCAAGCCTTCTAATGCATAATATTCGCATTGAACAGGTATAAGGACAGAATCTGCAGCTGTAAGTGAATTCAACGTTAAAAGCCCTAAAGATGGTGGGCAGTCTATTATAATAAAGTCATATTTATCTTTGACAGTTTCGATTAAGTTCTTTAAAACAGATTCTCTCTTTTTGATATTCAATATCTCTATTTCGGCTCCTACAAGATTAATATGAGAAGGTACGAGCGACAAAAAAGGAATTTGAGTCTCAATGATTGTATCTTTTAATTCTAATTTCCCAACCAAGGCTTCATATATTGTTCTGTTGGATAATTTGGAATCTACTCCCACACCGGCACTTGAATTTGCTTGCGGGTCAATATCAATCAATAGAACTCTCTTCTCTGCAACTGCAAGCGAAGCCGATAAATTGACTGCTGTGGTGGTCTTACCTACTCCGCCTTTCTGATTGGCTACTGCTATTACTTTACTCATTATCAATTAAAACCCAAATTTTAAGCTATAAAAAAAGAAAGCTGTTAATATTATTGAATGATTAATTTCTCCACTAATAATTTTATTTTTAACTTCGTCTCTCGTAAATTCATGTATGTTAATAATTTCGTGCATATCTAATTTTTGTTCGTTAGTTTTTAGACAATTTTGCCACACGAAACTAAAGCACTTGTTGTTTAAAAATGCTGGATTTGGATTAGAAACACCAGTAAAAATTGGCTCAGAAGTGCTACCGAAGCCAGTTTCTTCGTTGCATTCGCGTTTAGCTGCATTTATTGGCAATTCATTTAATTCGATTAAGCCACCCGGAATTTCTAACGTAACTTCATCGGTGCCATGACGATATTGTTCTATCATAATGATTTTGTTGTCATTAGTAATTGGAATGATATTCACCCAATCAGAAGATTCTAAAACAGTAAAATTGCCGATATTGCCTGTATCGGGGTTTATCCTGCTTTTTAGATAAGCATCGAAAATATGCAGGTTTGCAACTTTCTTTGAATCTATTGTTTCCCACTGAGTAATCAATTTGTTAATTACCTAAATATCATAAATTACAAAAATAATCAAAATTGAGGAATAAAGGTTTAAGAATAACTTCTTATTCACAAAATCATTTTAATAAAGCGATAACATATTCTCGAAACTTTCTCTTTTTCTTATAACTATTGGCTTGCTTTGTTCAATTAAAATCTCGGCAGCTCGTGGTCGATTGTTATAGTTTGACGACATCACATATCCATAAGCACCAGCATCTTTAATTATCATCAAATCGCCCTCTTCCAAATCGGGAAGGAAAACATTTTTTGCTAAAATATCAGAATTTTCGCAAATTTGACCGCAAATGTTATAAGCGTTTTTCATTCCCTCCTTCTGATATATTGATATTCTGTGCTTGGCTCCATAAAGAGCTGGTCTTATTAAAGTACTCATTCCAGCATCTATTCCTGCAAAATTTCTGTAGCTATTTTTAATACCGGTAATGGTGGATATTATATACCCTGCATCGGCAATCAAATATCTTCCGGGCTCTATAATCAGCTCTGGCATATCAAATCCATATTTTTCGCATTTTTCGATAAATATATCACTAATTAGCTTTGCCGTCAGGTCTATATCGAGTGAAGATTCCTCATCTTCATAGGGGATACCAAATCCCCCGCCAATATCTATATATTCTGGTTTCTCATCAATTTTCGAGAATATATTATTTGCTATCATTAATAATTTCTCTACAATCTCGGCAAAATAATAGGGCTCAAGGTTATTGGAACCAGTCATCATGTGAATTCCAAAATGTTTAATACCGTTGGCTTTTGCAAGCATATAGGCGCCAAGTGCTTTTTCGTAGGGAACTCCAAATTTGGCATCTGTACCTGCTGTGGTGATACCTTCATATCCACCCCTGCCTATTCCTGGGTTAATTCTAAACGATATCCGTTTAGGTGTGTAAATTTCTTTTAATCTGCCGAAGGAAGAAATATCATCTAAATTAATCTTTATCTCATCAGAATTAATTTCTGCTAAGTCTTGATGACTTTCATAATTACCGGTATATAGTATTTTGTTATCGTCAAATCCGGCAAGGCGACTTAATTTTAATTCGTAAGGTGACGAACAATCAGCACCAGTTCCTAATTCTCTAAATAATTTTAATATATTTAAATTACTATTGGCTTTTACTGAAAAGTGGATTTTAGTGTTTGGATAATATTTAGTAAAGGTATTATTAAGCCTGTTGTAATTATCCATGATTTTAGTTTTATCATACACATAAAGCGGTGTACCATAATTGGAAGCCAATTCTTTTATATCGCAACCTGCTATATTGTTCATATATTATTTAATTTCCTTGAATAAATCTTGATTAATATTGTTGGAGAAAAATTCATTATGAAGAAGTTGCACAGCACTTTCCAAATCATCATCGTGTATGACGATGCTAAGGTTGACTTCGGAGGCACCAAAGGTTATTAAGGAAATATTAATTCCTTTCATGATGGTAAAAAATCTTGATGCAATACCGGATGTATCACGTATCCCATCACCGATTGCAGATATTACAGCCATTTTATAATAGATTTCGGTAAGGGCAAATTTTGATAATTCCTCTATTATACTCTCTAATTTATCAGTTTTATCAATTGTCAGTGAAATACTTACTTCTGATGTAGAGACCAAATCTACTGATGTTTCGGCATTTTTGAATACTTCAAAAACTTTTGACAAAAACCCATAGGCACCAAGCATCCTGTTGGAAATAATGTTTATTAATATGATGTCACGTCTGAATGCTATTGATTTAATTAAGTTTGATGTATGAGATACTTTTTGGATAAGAGTCCCACTGCCCAAGGGGTTGAATGAATTTAGAACATAAACGGGAATATCTAATGATATAGCTGGATAAATAGTTTTTGGATGGAGAACTTTTGCACCAAAATATGCAAGCTCGGCGGCTTCTTGATATGAAACTTGAGTTAATATTTTAGCATCTTTTACCATTCTTGGGTCGCTGGTAAGGATTCCATCTACATCAGTCCAAATCTCTAATGCTTCGGAGCTAAGAGCCCAAGCAATTATTGCGGCTGTATAATCCGAACCGCCTCTACCCAAAGTTGTGGTATTGTTCTTATCATCGCTTCCAATAAAACCGCCACATATAAAATAATCAATTTCAGAGTGCTGCATCAACAAATAATCAATATTGCTCTTGGAAGTATCAAAGTCCACTTCTGCTGCATTGTAGTGTGTGTCGGTTGAAATAATTTGGGTTGAGTCCACAAATAAAGAATTTAAACCTATATTGCTACAATAATCCGAAATGATACGTGATGATAATATTTCACCACTTGCAAGAATCAAATCCATTGATTTAGGGGTTAGTTCACCAAGAATATTAACTGCAAAAAAAACTGTTTTGAGATTATTAAAATAATTTTCCACAAAGATTTTGCTTTGTGATATTCCCAGCTCTTCTGCCAAATTAAGATGTTTAAGTTCTAGCTCATCACATATTTGATTAACTTTGTCAATTTTCCCTAACTTTAGTTCTTCGCAAATCAACACGAGAAGATTTGTAACCCCTGAAAGTGCTGATACAACAACCCACGCATTTCTGTGTTTATTTTTGACGATACTTATCGAATTTTTTATTGTAGAAGCATCTTTTACTGATGTTCCACCAAACTTCATCACAACCATAAAAATATATTAATTATCAAAATCGTTTATATAAAATTATTTGAACGAGTAAGTAATGAAAAAATTTATTTTATATCTTTTATTTGCACAATTTAGTTTTGCTTGCAATAATTCGCATGCTACTAATCCTATACTTCAACCTGAAAGAGAGTTATTGGGAAGTACTAATAACCTTAAATTGAAGGAAATTTCAGGTATGGCTATTAGCAGGAAGTACGACGGAATAATTTGGGTACACAACGATTCCGGTGACGATGCACACTTTTTCGCAATTAACTATAAGGGTGAAATTGTGGCAGAATGCATTATGAAGAATGCTACCAATATTGATTGGGAAGACATAGCAATCGGTCCGGGTCCGGTTGATGGCACTGATTACATTTATATTGCGGATACAGGTGATAATCTTTTGATAAGAAATGATTATGCAGTTTATAGGATTGCTGAACCCGTAATTGACCCACTAAAATTGGACCAAAAGATAATTTTAAGCAATTTTGATAAAATTGAATTATCTTATCCCGATATTTCCCATGATTGCGAAACGATTTTTATTGAGCCGTCTTCTAAAAATTTATTTTTTATTACGAAAAGAGATTCCTTTGCTTTGGCTTACCGCCTGAATAATCCACCAATTGAGGATGCAATAAACACATTGGAACTTATAGGTACAATGCAAATTGGCAAGGCTCGCACTAAGCGTGAAACTTCGAGAATTTGTGGTGGCGATATGTCTGCTGATGGCAAAAATCTGATAATCAAAAGTTACGATAGCGTATATTATTTCTCTATAGATAATGATTTGAAAGAAGTTCTAATCAAAAAGCCTTCAACTCTTTACTATGTAGCGGAAGCTCAGGGCGAAGCAATTGCTTTTGATAAGGAATCCAAATTTTACTTTTCAATCAGTGAAGCAGGTCCGTTAAATGTTGACCAAGGGGTTTTCAGGTATAATTTTATAAAACCGTTTGTTCCAAAAATTGAAGATGAAGTTAAGTAATAATGTATTTGATTGCAATTCTGATATTCATTTTTTCTTTTTCTTATCTTTGCACCGCCAGCGACGATACGCTTAAAATACTTACACCCAATATAACAGTAAATTCTGATAGAATTATAAGGGAGACATATTTTAAATTTGTCCCAGCATCCATTATTGACGCTTCTATTATCGAAAAGATAAATAGCTCGCAAATTAACGAAGTCCTTGCGTTCAGCCCGGGTGTTTTTATACGTGACTATGGAGGAATGGGAGGACTAAAAACGATTTCAATACGAGGGACGAGTGCTGCTCAATCGAAATTATTATTAAATGGTATAGAACTTAATTCAGCACAAAATGGTAGCACTGATATTGGAATGATTCCGGCTTCGATGATTAATACTATCGAGATGACAAGGGGTGGTTCATCAATTGTTTACGGTTCAAACGCTATGGCTGGTGTTGTAAATTTTAAAAGTAAATTTCAGAAAGGCTCTTTTATTCAATTAAAAGCCGGTTCCTATGGTGAAAAGAACATTAATTTGAAATCCGATGTTACTTTTTTTGATTTTGATATCTCCAGTCATTTAGAGTATAAAGAATCTGATGGAGATTATCCATTTGAAGCACTTCAATTTGGCGAAACAAATAATTTCACAAGGAATAATGGTGACTTTAATCAAATATCAGCAGCAATTTCCACTGATTATAATTATAAAAAAGGGCATATAAATTTCTTTCTGCTTGGTAATTCTGCAAAACGGGGAGTTCCTGGTTCTGTAATACAAGGAAGGATTGAAAATGCCAAGGCACGGCTCGAAGAAAATAATTTAATAAGTGCCGTGACTTTTGATTTAGCAAGCGATAATTATTTTTTATTAAATAGCGTATCTTTCAAAAATAGCACAATAAATTACAATGACCCCCTCCAAATAGGATTTGGTGGTGGCACTCTAAATAGTGATTTTCATTCGCAAGATTTTAAATTGTCGTCCAAGTTATTTTTCGATTCATTTGTTAATAATAAATTTAGTTTGGAACTATCAACAGCAAATCTTCAAGGGGATATGCTGCAGCCTGAAGTGGGAAATTTTGTTGAAAAAAATAATTTTGCAATCACTTACACTTTGGATAAACAATTCAGCATATTTTATAATAACGATTTTAAGCTCTTTGGTGGATTTAGAGCCGATTATTACTCTGATTTATCCCCTAATTATTCACCAGCCGCTGGACTTATTTATAATTTCAAGGCAATTAATTCAAGTATAATTTTTAATTATTCTTCAAATTTCCGAATTCCATCTTTTAATGAGATGTATTATCTAAATTATGGAAGTTCGAATCTAAAACCGGAAATATCCCGAACATATAATTTTTCAATCAATTTAAATAAGATTTCTTTTATTGATTTAAGTTTAACATATTTTCATATTCTCACCGATAATCAAATTCAGTCAATACCTGTATCACCACTTAGGTGGAGTGCGGCTAACATAGGGCATACTCAAACAAATGGTCTGGAAATTTCTGCTAATGCCAACCTAATTGCAGACCTACTGAGTATTCATTATAATTATACTTACCAGTATGCAACTGATATTACAGCCGGTTCGCCCTTTGAAAATTTGCTGATTGCATATATCCCTCAAGAGATGCTTAATTTATATATTTTTGCTACCTATAATAATTTTGAATTTAACTTGAGCTCCAATTATTCCAGTTTTAGATATTCCCTTTCCAACAATGATTTGTCATCGATTCTTGATAAATATATCATTGTAAATTTATCACTATCTTATAATTATAAATTGTTTAACGATGCACTAAAATTGATCTTGGACGTGAAAAATTTTTTTGACGAGGAATATCAAATAATAAAAAATTACCCGATGCCGGGAAGAATATTCCAAATTAGTCTAAGTTACAGGATTACGTAAATGAGATTTCTAATATTACTTTTTACTTTTTTAATTAATTTAAGTTTATTTTCCTATCAGGGAACAATAGACACAGTATATAATTTTAAAATTGGCTTGTTAGATTTTCAGGATTCTATCAACGCATACTACCCATTTAATATTTATGGATTGCCCTCCTCTAAAGCGAGCGAAATTGTTCCAGAATCAAGTCCCGAGCAAATTTTATCTATTGGAATTGGTGGAGAGATTATAGTTGGTTTCAAAAATTATATTTTAAAAGATGGAAATGGATTTGATTTCATAATTTTCGAAAACGCATTTATTAATCCAGTTAATAAGGGCATTTTTGCAGAACCTGCAATAATTTCTGTTAGTAGCGACGGTATAAATTATATTGAATTTCCATACGATAGTATCACTCTATCTGGTCTGGCGGGCATTACACCAACTATTGGCAAGGGCAATCCTTACAATTATCCTGAAGGTGGTGGGGACGGTTTCGATTTATCGGCGATAGGAGCTGATAATATTAAATATATCAAAATTACAGATATAAGCGAAATTGTTAGTAATTTGGATAAGAATAATAAGTATTATAACCCGAAATTTATATTAAGTGGATTTGATTTAGATGCTGTATTGGGGCTACATCTCGAATCCCTAACAGATGTTAGCGAATTTGGTTCATTAAATAGTTCAAGTATCAGATTTGATAACTATCTCAATCAGCTTGAGTTTAATAATCCAGAAAATTCTCACGTTAATCTAAAAGTATTTTCTTTAGAAGGTAAGGTTTTATATAATAAATCATTCGAAGGTAGTATTACAATAAACTTCGAAAGTCTAAGTGGTGGCTTTTATTTAACTAGAATTACGGGCAAAAATGGGATTATCAACTACAAATTCATTAAACATTAATAATAAATTTTATAATTTAATCTAACATTGATACCTTTTTCAGGCATTATTGATTTAATCCTTGATAAATGATTGAAGTACTTTGTGTCAAACAAATTATCGATTGAAAGATTGAAAATATGAAGAAAATTTAGTGCTTCTAAAGAATAGCCTGTGTATATTCCCAAAATTGAATATGATGGTGTTTTTTGTTCGAACTTATCCAAGCGGTTTTGCTCCCCTGCAAATTCTGATTTTATACCAAATTCAAATGGATTATCCTTGTATGTTAACTCCAGATTGGCACTTATTGGAGGCATTTCTTGAAGGAAAACTTCATCAGTTAAATTATATCCATAGCTCGAAAACAAATTACTCTTTACTGAAATTCGTTGTGCAATTTTATAGTTTAAATCAAATTCAAACCCAAAAATTGTAGCATTTATATTCTGAGCTGTATATATTGGGATAAATTGTGCCCAATTTGTATCACCAGAGTTTCTGAAACTGATAAAATTGTTGAAATAATTATAAAAAGTCTTGAAGCTAATATTCAAATCCTCGAATTTCCCGCTGATTCCTATATCAAAGTTATAGCTATGTTCTTCCCTCAAATTTTCATTTCCTTTTTCGTAAGTATATGCTGCCAGATGAGGACCAAGTGAATATAGTTCTTCAATTGATGGTGCCCTAAATGAGCGTGCCGCTGTTAGTGAGAATATAACATTTTCGACAACTTCTATTTTATAATTTAGGCTGAATGCATAGTCCGCCATATCTCTTTTTATGGACTTCTTGTCAGCATTTGTAAAACGGTAGGGATTAAAACTAATCAGTTCTGCCCTTGCCCCAAAACCAAGGATACCATTAAGTAAATCAACATTGTTAATATAATAAAATGCTGTGCTATAATAATCAGTGTAAGGAGTAAAAACATATCCTCCTACTTTAAAATCTTTGTAATTATATAACAATCCAAACTGTCCAAGTTTACTTTGTTTATCGAAAGGGTTTGGTTTGTTAAAATCAATTTTTACAAAATAATTTATTTGAGAAAATTCAGCACCCAGTACTTCATTTGACTCTAACTCTTTATGATTATAAAAAACTCTATTAATGTCCAAGTTTATGGAATTAATCAAATCATTTTTAAAATTAATTTTACCAAATAAACTATAATTATTCTTCATCATTTCAATGTCAACGCCATTTGGATGAGCTCCAATAAAACCACCTGGAATTCCGTAATTATTAACATAACTAGAAAAATTAAATCCTAAGTTTGCACCTTCCCATAAATAAACAAGGCCACCATCAATAGCTCTTTTGAACGAAGATGTGTTAATTAATGTTTTATCCGGAGATTTCATATCATTTGCGTTTAAATTAGAAATTGAACTTTGAAGCAAAAAATCTCTGATCGGTATAGTTATTTTTGCGTTGTTACTAATTATATTGTTATTACTTTCATAATGTGATGATGCTTCCAGCATAATCTTGGTGATATTGTGTTCAAGTGAATTTAAATTATTTATCCTGACTACTGCTCCACCCATAGATGAAGTGTATTCCAGCATAGGTGTCCCATAAATCATATCTATACTTTCTGCGTTATCTGCATTTATTGCTACAGCATGGTCGTAAGATGTCGCTGACAAATCCCC
>CAYUZZ010000062.1:0-9223 GCA_964449505.1 uncultured Hyphomicrobiales bacterium
TTCTACACCTAATCCAAGATTTCCATTACTTTTTAAAATCATTTTAATATTGTCAGGTTTTCCAGTTGTGTCCGACGCTGTGAATATAAAATTAGCTGAATCATTTTTTATAGTAAATATAATATTTAGACTGCTTGTATCAGTTTGTAATACAAAATCCCTTGGTCTTGATAATACTGAGTACATTCCAGAAGAAGTTGCATTTATTAGCGAAATTTGTGCACCATAGTCTTCTTTATACTCATCTTGTACTGGTGTGACAATAAATAAAGAATCTAAAATTGAATCTTCGTTATTGTCCCGATAATAAGATTTTATATATTGCCAAGATGCTAAATATTGTCCATTTCCATTCGAAAATCTAAGAGTTGACTCAGGATACTCATTACTTATAGTATCTTGACCCAGCTTTGTTCCATTGAAACCATGTATTTGTAATGGTTTGCTTGGTATTCTTGTATTGATGCCTACATTAAGGCTATCTTTGTCAAGGAGATGGAAATGAAGTCTAGAAGGTAGTTGTGAGTATAAATTTGTTCCCATAAAAATCACAAGAAAAATATACAAATGAATTTTAGAACTATTCATTTAAAACCTCAAAAAAAATATTTTACATAGATTCAAATATATAAAAAATAAAAACAAAGTACAAAGAATATATATATTTTTTTTTTTAGCAAATATTTACTATATTAGTAATGTTTATATTAATAGTATTTTTAATAACTAATTCGAGGCTTTAAATGAAGGTGTTACTTAGATATTCTTTGTTGTCAATAACTTTTCTTTTCCTTTCGAGTTATATGACATTCTCGCAGTATTGTTCTGCTAGCGCATCTTGCGATGAAATGATTGCTGGTGTGGAAATCAGCACTTTTTCAAATTTTTCAGATTGTGGTTCAAATGGTTATACTGACTACACTAATTATACAATTACCTTGTCTTCAGGCAGTAATTACGATTTTACTGTTTATAATGATTACGCTTATAGTAGTGATATGGTATATGTTTGGTGTGATTGGAATCAGGACGGTGATTTTTATGATAGTGGCGAGGAATATAAATCTACTACATCAGACTATTCTATCTTTACTGGGACAGTAAACGTTCCAAAAGATGCAAAACAAGGATTGACACGCATGAGAGTTAGGATATCATATAGTTCTACTCCCGTTCCGTGCGGGGCTATGAGTTATGGCGAAACAGAAGACTACACCATTGATGTTCAGCCCCCCCCACCTGATGCATTAATAACTGATGTTACAAGCCCAAATTCACCATTTGCTGTAGGGTTTTATCCCGTAAGAGCCATTTTGAAAAGTAACAATGACATTACTTTAACAAGTGCAAAGATTACATGGTATGTAAATAATGTACTTCAAAATTCTTTTAATTGGCTTGGTTCATTAACCAACGGTAAAACTGAAGAGCTCTATCTTGGTAATTACAGTTTTACTTACCCTGAGGGTGCTGCATTTGTACCCTTTGATGTTAAAGTTGTTGTAAGCAATGCTAATGGTTTTTCAACTGATGGAAATCCCACAAATGATGTTTATATTAAATCATTAGCTCCTACCCTTAATGATTGTGGTGCAATTGGTTTCTTTGGTCCACCCGAAGGCTTTGGTCCTGGTGTTACCCAAGTAAGAGCACGTATCAGAAATTATGCCCCAAAACCATTGGGTTCCGTTACAGTTAGATGGAAAATTGATGGGGTTGAACAGCAACAAATCACACTTACTGGTTTGAATATTCCTAATGGTTCATATCAGGATTTGGTTGTTGGTACTTATACTTTTTATAATAAAACTCCTTTGTCACCATTCTCTGTTGAGGTATGGACAGAAAAACCAAATGGTGTAACAGACGAAGACCAGACAAACGACAAGTATATGGGTGGTATTGGTCCTTCACTTGTTTCTGGTATTTATACTGTTGGTGGTAACAATAGTCATTTTAATGATTTGCAAACTGCCATTTCTTATCTTAATTCAAGTGGAGTATTTGGCTCGGGTCCTGTTACTTTTGAAGTAAGACCAGGTACATATACTGGACAAATTATTTTGAACAATCCACCTGCAAATGGTAATCCAATTATTATCCGTTCATCCACAGGCAGGTCATCCGATGTCACTATCAGAGCAACAGCTTCTTATAACGATAATTATGTGATATTGGTTGATGGTTTCAACAACTTGGAATTACAGAACATTACAGTTCAGAATCCAAACCCGAATTATAGCCTTGCAGGAACAGTTCTTGCTATTTCTAATTCTCAGGGTGTGATTCTTAATAAAGTTGTTTTAAATGGGGTTCAGAATTCACCACAAGATAACAACTATGTAGTTGCAAGATTATATAACTCCTGTGCCGATTTAACTGGTTCAACAATCACTGGTGGTTCAATTGGTGTTTATGTTGATGATGGTGGATATGGCGGAGGCGGAAGCGGTGAAGAAGCTGCAATTAAATTGCTGAATAATAATTCTGATTTATCCAAAAATAAATCAAATGATAGATTGCTTGCATCTTGCGGAATTAATTTTGACAAGAACTCGTTCTCCAATTTCAGTTGGGTAGGTATTCAGGTTAACGATCCTTACTTGATGTCATCAATTAATGTAAATGGTAACGACTTTAAATGGGAAAGCGGTACTATACCCAATTATGGCGTATGGGTAAATGGTAAAGCTAATATTATTAGTAACACTTTTAATGGTATTGCTGGTACAGGCGATGTTTCCGAAGCTGTAATTAAACTTGAATCATTTTTTGGAAGTATGGATTTGAACTTTGTAGAATCAAATATCATCAATGCTACCAATATAAATGGAATTCTTGTCGATAACACTGCAATTTATGCAAATGATAATTATATCAATATATCACAAACTTATCCAAACAAAAATGCTTTAATATACACAAATATGGGTAATGGTTGGATTGGCAATAATATGTTGGTTGGACAGAACATCAATGGTATTAATATTGAAAATACAAGTGATTTTAATGTTTTATATAATACATTATCACTTAACGTAACAGGAAATGCATTCCATACCGTTGATGCCAATTTCAGCATTATGCGAAACTTGATTTTAAATTGGGGTGTTGGATATAATTATGATATATCTGGAAAAGTAGGTAAATTGTTTGATAATGTTCATTATATTAATGGTGAAGAAATTGCGATTATAAATGCTATTGGCTATTCAGATGTTAGTAGCTTGGCAAACGCAGGAATTGAAACAAATTCATTCCAATCAAATGTAACTACTAAATCAGCCTCAGATCTTCACATAGAACTTTATACTCCTGAATTACTCTTTGGGGTTCCTGTATTTACAGGTTTGAATACTTGGGGTAATATGATAGAAAATCATGATTATGATGGTGAAACTCGTACATCATATTATGCTGGTGCTGACGAAATCTTCTTACGCATACTTTTAAATCGTCAGAGCGATGGATTTATAGATTGCGAAGGTGGATTAAATAATAAATTGACTGTAAGTGGCGAGATTAATTACGGCGCCCTTATGACTTACCAATGGGAAAAAGATGGTTTGCCAATTCAAGGACAAACAGAGCCTGTTCTTTATTTTGGTGCCTTAAAATTCTTAAACTCTGGTGTTTACAGATGTAAGATTATGGGTCCTGGTACTACTGCTACAGTATATTCAAAACCAGTTGCAGTTTATGTAGCAACTCCTACTACAATTACACGCGAACCAGAAAATCAATCTGTAAATCTCGGTGGATTGGCTACTTTGAAATTTGATGCACATGTTAATGGCAAACGCATAGAAGATGCAATTGTTGATTACGATGTAACAGTACAATGGTATAAAGTTATTAACGAAACAGATGCTACTCCACTAACAGACCAAATGGCTCGTATAAGTGGTTCAAAGTCAAATTATTTGACAATCAACAAATTCTCAAGTGCTAACTTTGGTAAATACTTTGCTGAAGTTATTGGACTTTGTGGAACAATTAGAACTGCTACTGTTGAGATTAAAGAGCAAGTATTAGATGTAACAATTATTGAGGCACCTGTTAGTGCAAGCGAATGTGCCGGAACCGATGTAATGTTTAATGCAGATGCAACTACTCAAAGCTCACTAACAATTACTTACCAATGGTTCAAAGATGGCGTTGCTCTGAATGATGTTAATTTAAAAATTGGCGGTTCAAACAGCAAACATCTTATAGTTTATGATGTACAAGCAGCAGATGCTGGTGATTATTACGCAATAGCAAGATTACAGGGAACAGCAGTAGAAGCTACTACTTCAATTGCAAAATTGAAAGTAAAAGAATTGCCTAATATTTTAGTTAACGTTAGCGATGTAACTGTTAAAACTGGTGATCAACTGTCATTAGAAGTTCAGATTGAAAATATGGAAGACCCAGCAAATAAATACCAATGGTATAAAGATGGTGTTGAAATTAATGGCGAAACTGATTTTATCTACTTGAAAGATAATGCCCAACCAGAAGATGCAGGTAATTACTGGTGCACAATTACAAATGATTGCGGTACTGTAAATTCTGCCAATGCTCTTGTAACAATTACAACATCTGGTACTACAGATGTCTATGAAAATACAAGAAACGGTTACAGCTTATCTGGAGCTATACCAAATCCTGTTAATTCAAGTTCAAGTATTAAATTTAATATGGCAACAGCTGGAAACGTTCAAATTACTTTAACCGATTTAAATGGTTCTGCAATAGCAGAATTAATTAATGGATTTGCTGAAAATGGCGAGCATACGCTAAATATCAACGCAAGTAAATTAGGATTAGTAAGTGGAACTTACTTTATTAAATTTGTATCAAACGGTACAATTTTAGTAAATAGTATTGTTGTAGTTAGATAATTTAATTTATTTTATTTCTAATGGGCTGACTGCTTTTCTAGTCAGCCCATTTTTATTTAGACAAAACCAAAAAAAAAGGAAGGTAGATAACCTTCCTTTTTTGTAACAGATAGATGTAGATTCTAAGAATTAACTTTATTAAGAATCGCTTTGAAAACCTCGGGCTGATTCATAGCAAAATCAGCAAGTACTTTCCTGTTGATAATAATATTGTGTTTCTTAAGTGCATTGATTAATCTGGAATAAGTGGTGCCGTTTTCACGTGCAGCCGCATTTATTCTCATAATCCAAAGGCTACGGTAGGCACGTTTCTTCAACTTTCTACCTACAAAAGCATGTAACAAACCTTTTTCAATGTGGTTTTTTGCAACGGTCCAGACATTTTTTCTGCGACCCCAGTAACCCTTGGCAAGATGAAGAATTTTCTTTCTTCTTTGTCTCGAGGCTACTTTATTGACCGATCTTGGCATATCAATCTCCTGATTTTATGGGCTAAGGGAGAGCCGTTCCCCTTTCGCACCGATTTAAAAAAAATTAAGCTTTTGCTAATAGTCTTTTGACGCTTCTTACATCGACAGCCGCAATTACTGTAACTTGTCTTAGCGAGCGTTTACGCTTAGCAGACTTTTTGGTTAAAATATGGCTATGGTAAGCCTTTTTTCTTTTAATGACACCACTAGCAGAGATGAAAAATCTCTTTTTAGCAGAACCATTAGATTTCATTTTTGGCATAAAATTACCTAATCTATCATTATACAAAAAATTAAACAATACAGAATTACAAATATAATCATTTTTTAAATTTTAATAAAATATAGATATGATTTATTTTCATTTTTGGAAAAAATGCTTTTGAAATATAGCATTATTCAGCCAAATAGTTTATATTTGATTATTAGCTTATTTACTTTTGGGGAGCTTTTAATTGAAAATGTATTTTTTTATAATTTTGTTAATCACATACAATTATATCTACTCACAGCCTGTAGTATTTGATGAAATTCCTCAGAATCTCCATTTTTATGCCCGCGATAATAATAATCAAGCTAAAATAAATGTATCAGGAAAAATCCTCCAAATTGGATATGACAGCATTATTTTCAAAGTCTTCAGAAATAATTTACCTTTTTCTACTAAAGCAATAAAATTGAAATATTTAAATGGGCAGGCACCATTTTCTAACCATTCAATTATCAACTCAGAGCTTGCCGAATACAGGTTGAATATTTATCTGGATAACATTCTAATTGCAGTTCGGGACAGCATTGTTTGTGGAGATGTTTATATAATTAATGGACAATCAAATTCCCACCCTTACGGAAATACTAATTATTCCAATGAATTTTGGAGAAGTTTCGGAAAGCATACAAATTACGACGATTATATAGCCTCAGATACAATATTTGGACTTGCAAATGGAGTTGGTTGGATTAATTACCCATTTGCTGTTGGGACTTGGGGAATTGAACTTCAACGTCTTATATCATCAAATTACGGAATACCTGTATTTATACTTAATGGCGGTAGTGGTGGCTCCTCAATCGAGTATAATCTCAGGGATAATAATAAACCTGCAAATTTAAAAACAACCTATGGCAGACTGCTTTACCGTGCTATTAAATCAGGACTCGCCTCTAAAGTAAAGGCTGTATTTTGGCATCAAGGCGAAAGCAATTCCTCGTCTCCTTCATATCAGTATTATCAGGATAATTTTGACAAATTGTATAAGGCTTGGAAAGAAGACTATCCGAATATCAAAAAAGTCTATATTTTTCAAATTCATCAGGGTTGTGGTTACGACCGTCAAAATGAAATTAGAGAGTATCAACGTAATTTCCCAATAAAATATAATGATATATCAGTCATGTCAACGGGTGGGTTAACGGGACACGATGGCTGTCATTATAATAGTAACGGATACAATGAAATGGCTTCATGGATTTTTAGACTTGTTGCAAGAGATTTTTATAACTCGACTGACACCTCAAATATCTATCCTCCAAATGTTTTAAGAGTATATTATTTAAATTCTCAGAAAACTAAAGTAGGAATAGACTTCGACCAAGTTGTCAGATACCCTGATGACCTAAATGAACAAAGTATGAAAGATTATTTCTATTTCGATAGTAAAATTGGTGCTGTAAGCTATGGTCAGGGGAATGGAGCACATTCTATATTATTGGAGTTAAATAGTTCAGGCAATTATCAGAAACTGACTTATTTGCCGAATGTTTATTATAATAATACAAATACAATCTATAATGGTCCATGGGTAAGGGGTCTAAGAGGAATTGGGGCACTTTCTTTTTACAATCAATCAATTTCCGAAAATCTTGAAATCACAAAGCAGCCACAATCGCAATTTATCTGTAACCCAGATTCCTTAATAACCTTGAGTATAGGTCTAAAGGGCTTGATTGATAGAGTTTATTGGCAAAAATCATTAGATGGTGGAACTCAATGGGTTGATTTGATAGGGGAGAACAATCCTAATTTAACATTTTATTTGAATGCGTCAGGCTTTGGTGATGCTTTATATCGCTGTATTGTGAAGGGTGAGCAATTTATTCAACCCGATTCATTGATATCATCATCAGCTAAAGTAAAATTATTAATAAATGTAAAAGATGCTGCTTTAGATATTGTTGATAAACAAGAACAATATTGTATAGATGATACTTTAAAACTCTCCATTCTTTCGAATGGTACGCCCGAGTATTATCTGATTCAAAATTCAATTCTGAATGTTTTTACCACTATTGATTCGGGAAGATGTGATTACAATAGTACTTTTTCGCTTAATAGAATTATCAATATTAAGGAAGGTGGAATATACAGAATTTGCCTAATTAATAGTAGTTTATGTAATGCTGATACTATTATTTCAAATACAATCAATATTAAAATATCTCCTGAGATTATAATAAGCACCAATAACGACATAATTGATGTCTGCTACGGTGATATGGCTTTAATGTCAGTGGATATTGCAAATTCCAATGTGATAAGCTACCAATGGTTTAAAAATGGCGTTAAAATAGATTCGGATGATAACAGTAGTTCTGAAACGAAGGATTTAATAATCAATTTTGCTACCGAGGAAGATGAATCTAAATACTATTGCAAAGTAGTATCCATTGTTTGCAATAAGATAATCGACAAATTTTCAGATGAAATACTATTGAAAGTCAAATCAGACTATATTATCAGCAATGAATATAATAATAAAGTATATAATTTCGGAGAGGATGCACTTATTGAAGTTGATACTAAGAATGCACTAAATACACGCTTCAAATGGATAAAGAATGGTAAATTATTGTCAAATAACGAGAAATATTTAGGTGTTAGTACAAATGTTTTGGAAATTCGCAGTTTAGTACACGCAGATTTTATTGATTCATTCAATTGTATTAGTTCTGCCGGTACTTGCTATGATACCAGTTCTACATTCAAGTTAAATATCAATCAACCAGTTTTGAGCATCACTGATCAACCAACCACAATCGCTTCTTGTACTGGCGATAGCCTTAGAATAGAAATTATTGTAAAATCACTCAATTGCGATTCTATCCAATATAAATGGTTTAAGAATGGCAAGGAATTAATTGATAAAAATGTATTTATTGATGGCAGCGAGATTTATTTTAACAAATTGGATTTGAGTAATTCGGGTGAGTATCGATTATCAATTACAGCTTTCCCTGGAAGTGTACAAGTTAATTCATCAATTATTGATATTCAGGTGACCGAAAAACCAATAATTATAGGTCAAACACAAGCCGTTATTTCAATCACCGAGGGCAGCAGTGCGGAATTATATGTCGAGGTATCAGGCAACGATTGTACCTACTCATGGTTTAAAAATGATTCACTTATCATGGCTCAAACCAAACCCAATTTTGTACTTAATCGAGCTATGTTGAATGACTCTGGAATTTATTTCTGTTTGATAAACAATAAATGCGGATTTACTAAATCCGAAAATTTCACTGTCAACGTTTTAACTTCCAGCACTGTAATGAAAATCAAAAGCAATAATATTTTTTATCCCAACCCTGCCAATAGTTTCGTAAATATTAGTTTGAACCTATTCAATAAGGGAATTCTTCAGATAAGTATGATTAATTGTCTTGGGATTCAGGTTTTAAATAAAGAGATAATTAATTATGGCGAAAATGATATAACATTTATAGATGTTAGTACAATTCCAAATGGAATTTATATATTAGAAATAATAGATGCAAACGAAACAAATTCCTACAAAGTGTTAATTATACATTAGAGTCAATAAAAAAAATCTTGGATTTCATTCTAAATTAAGTTTAAAAATTTTA
>CAYUZZ010000063.1:0-9222 GCA_964449505.1 uncultured Hyphomicrobiales bacterium
ACTAAAAATACGTATCCTATAAACAGTATTTGTAATTTGAGCGATGTAACTGCAATTTTCAATTATGGTGATTTTAATTTTAACAAGCACTTTTCATTGTATGATAATTGGATTGCAGATACATTGTTTCCAAGCGAATGCTTTAAATTTAATGTGAATTTTAATCCTCTCGATACAGGAGTAATTCGTGATACCTTGATTTTGCGAAGCTGTAATTCTCAGTATAAAATACCTTTCGAGGCTATGTCATTGCCAAGAAATATCGCATATCTAAGTAATAATTACGATTTTGGTGATGTTTGTATTGGTGACACTGTTGTTGTTGATTTGCCAATCATCAGAAATGATGACCCCGTTGATTTGAAAGTAAACTTTTTTCAATTCGAGTCACCGTATAACAAGAATTTTCTTATTAATATATCTAAGACTGACACTACAATCCCACCAGGTGGAGTGCTTTATGGTAAGCTTAGATTTATTCCTGACAGTTTGGGGAATTACGAGGGCGTAGTTACAATTTATCATTCCGATCAGAGGCAAATTACTGCTAAATTCAAAGTCTTTGGTAAAGGAATTGGTTCGTATATTTCACTTTCTCACGATAAACTACTTTTTATTCCAGAAGTGCTAACTCGTCAATTTGAAATAAAGAATATAGGGGCAACTGATATATTATTTGAGAATATTTATGTTGTACCAAACAATAACTTTCAGGTGCTGACTCCAACTCCGTTTTTGCTGAAACCTAATGAACTTAAAATTGTATCAGTTTCGTGGAATGGTGTAGTTCAGGCTGCAACTTTAGTATCAGATGCAACTCCTTGTTTAATACAAAAATATATTCCTTTGGATATTTACAAAGGAGATGCTGAGATTATTATTCCAAGAGTTGAAACGTCTTCTAAAAATGAAAATCTTGAAATACCAATACACGTCAATATTATTCAGGGTGAGCCATACAGGGGAGACCGTCCATTTGAGGCTACATTTGAAGTTAACCCCAAAATATTCCTTCCAACTTCTGTCCAAAGTAATAGAGGAGATGCAGAATTAATCTCGAATATTAGCTCCTCAAATAAAAGAGAATTTAAAGTTAGGGTTAATGGTAATTTTGATGAGTCAGGATTGCTGGCTACCATTAAAGGAGTTGCTGGGCTCAGCGACACAAATTATTCTGATTTGATAATTAATGAAAGCTCGTTAAATTTTGGTACCAATGTAAATGTACTTGTCAAGAACGGGGGGATATTTATTAATGATATATGTAATGACAGATATATTTATAACGATTTAAATCAGGTTGAAATTAATGGCTTATCGCCCAATCCGGCAAATGAATATATTAATCTGGATTTTGAATCAACATCGGTTAATGATGTTAGAATTGAACTGATTGATAATCTTGGAAGTGTTCTTTTTTCAGTGAACAACTTTAAAACAAAAATTGGTACTAATAGAATTACATTTAAAATTAATTCTTTAGGGATTGGAAATTATAAAATCAATATCTATTCGGATGTTTCTGTTAAATCAGCTTCCTTTATTATAATGAGATGAAAATGACGATAAAAATATTGCTAATTTGCTTTTTAATGTTTAGCTTGAATTTGTTATCAAAAGACTATACCAAATTGTCAATTGTGGGTGGTGCTGGGTTTTCACTAAATAATTATTTTTCGGATTTCAAAGAATTGAAAGGCTATCCAAATTGTTGTAATAGTTTTGATTACGCATCGGGTATCGGTTTCTATGTATTTACAGGAGCGGAATGGAATGGCAAATTATCCTTTTTGGGGAATGATGCCTATGGTATTGGTTTGTCATATAATGATTATTCGGCTGCTTATAAAATAAACGAGTATATTGGCAATGATATTCAGGGTAATTCATATCGAAAAATTTATGTGGATAATAATTTAAATGTAAATTGGGGAATTGTTGGACTTAACCCATATATAGTATATAATTTAATGCCCGATATAGTGCCCTTACAATTGCGTATAGGCTTTAGTGCTGGCATTCCAATTACAAAATCATTCCGCCAAGAAGAAGTCCTTGTGTCACCCTCAGATTTGATATTCGAAAATGGCAGCAAATATCAATATCAGTACAATGGAAATCTTCCTGATGCAAGTTCGCTTTATTTAGGCTTAGATTTAGGTTTTAGTTTTACTGCTTATAGCCAAGATGGTTTAAACATCAGTCCCGAGTTATTTTTTAATTACAGCTTAATTTCACCCGTTGCATCTTACAATTGGAATAATTTGGCAGTTAAGGCAGGGTTTAGTATTAGTTATAATATTCCAGAGAAAGCACCCGAAAGATTACAGGCTGCCCCATTACCAAATCCACATTTGCCAATAGCACCAGAACCTCCTGCACCACCGGTACTTTCATTGAGCGTATTTGATAACCTAAAATCATATAGTACTAATGACACCATAACCGCCGTTTTTGAATATGAAAATTATAATTATATGTTAAGTTATATCCCTGTACTATTCTATGAAAAGAACGAAAGCATACCAAAAAATTCCCAGTTAATTATCAATAGCGAACAAAACGATTTAAATTTCTTCGAAATTATTAAAAAAGGAAATTTTTCAGAAAATTATGCCGACATCATTGCAGAATATTATAACAATAAAAATATTAAAATTAGTTTAATTGCCCAATCAAGTGATGATAGCGATGAAATCCTTCAGAGTAGATTGAATATTATAAAATCTAAATTGATAGATAAAGGTATAAAGCCAAACGATATAAGCATATCAAAAAAGGCTGTTAATTTGAAAAATGAGAATCGCAAGGAATTAATTGATGAAACAAGGCGTGTGAATATCAAATTTTCAGATGGCTCGGACTTGGTTAGTGCTAGTGTGATAAAAGATAAAGTAGATTATAAATTCAACAAGGGATTAGTTATCGTACCAACTGTTAATTCAGAATCTCCAATTTTAAAATTTACTGGATATAGTCAATTTAATAATGGCGATAAAAATTATTTCGATTACAAAACTAATGATATTTTGCTCTCTGCCTCGTTATTCGAATCTGTTGTCAACAAAGCTAATGAGTTGAAAATTTCTGCTTACGTAGAAGACTCTTTGGGCAAAAGCGATTCGAAAGAAATACTAGTTTATCTTAATAATACTAAGAAAATTAAAAATAAATTTTTGAATATAACAGACAAAGACAATTCGGCACTAATTATGGGATATTTCAACTTTGACTCTTTCACCTTTAGTTCCATCGATAATAATGTCCTATTTTATTTGAAAGATAAGATTAAAGATACAAACCTTGAAATTGAAATTATACCTTCGACAGATAATCTTGGTAGTACGGATTATAATCAAAATCTTGCAGAGCAAAGAGCCAAGGCTGCAATAGCATTATTGAAGTTAAACCCAAACAAATTACCCACTAATATAAAAGTGAAATTTCCAGAAAGTGAAATATTTAGCAATGCATCGCCTTATGGTAGATTTCTTAATAGAAGCGTAATAATTAATATTAGAAAAAGATAATTTCTTTATCTTTGCATTATGAAAATAGTTTTAATTACAACACTTATATTAATGTGTACATCTAACATATTAGCCCAGTTCCTACCGGGCGGAATAGATGCGAAGAAAAAGATTGAGCTTGAAGAAAAAAATCTAAGAGGTTCTTCTTATGCAGAATTACAACTAAAATATGCACCTGCCTTTGCAGACTATGGTGCAGAGCTTGGAATCAAGGCAGGCTATATGTTCACGAATAATTTTGGGCTTGCTGTTGCCACATTTTATTTGTTATCCAAGCCATTAGTAGATATTGGCAACAACAAAAGAATTGTAATGCGAATGACATATTACGGCATTGTTCCTGAATTTTTCTATCCATTATCAGATAGATTACATTTATCGGCAGGTGTGTTTGCTGGGCTTTCTTATGTAGATTATGGCACAGGAACAGGATTGGACGTACCTGCAAATTTGAATGGTGATTGGATAATACTAATTGAACCGGGTATTGCACTGAATATAAAAATTTCTGGTTCACTGTGGGTGGGTTTTAAAACTGCCTACCGTACGGCTCAGGGCGTTCAGTTATTTAATATTACACAAGATGAAATGAGCGGATTATTCTCTGGTATTCAATTGAGATTCATTATAAGATGAAAATCAATCTTACGATATTGTTCGTTTGTATGATGACCTGGACTAATGCGTCTTTTGCAGAAGAAAATATTATTGGTTTTTCTATTGGACCAGTTTTGAAACCTTCGTTATTCGAAAAAGATTTTGTTGTGATGACAGGAGTCAAAACTGGCATTACCTTCAACCATACCTATTATATTGGCATAGGATTTTACGGGATTACTTTTGATAGTTATTTCCCAAATCTAAAAGATAAATTATATAATTTAGAACCCAGCTTGGAAATGAGTTGTCTGGGACTCGACTTGGAATATTATTTCGGTAGTGGAAATGAATTGTATCCATCTTTTGAATTACTTGGCGGACTGTCCTTAATTAAATTTGAGATTCCAAATTACGAAGATGAAACCACCAAAATATTATATCAACCCTCTTATAAGAATAATAAAATGTTCTTTTTTATTGAACCTGGAGCAAACATAAATATCGCCTTTAAGAATTTTTATAAAATAACATTTGGAGTAAGTTACAGATTAATGTTCATTAATAATGAGTTAATTCCTGATATTCAAAGGAACAATTCAGATTATTTCTTATCTGACGCCGACGTAAATGGACTATCCTTAAATCTAAGCATCAGATTTGGTCAATTTTAATTTATCTAATCAAAATTCTTTTTCGGACATATCTTTCTTTTCCAATTCTAACCTCTGCAATGTAGTTACCAGGGGGCATTACTTTGCCTTTACTATCGCGTCCGTTCCAAGAAATGGAGTACCTGCCAGGTAGCTGTCTTCCGTTAAATAGGGTGGCAACAACTACTGAACTAATGGAATATACTACAATTTCTATATCTGTTGCATAGTCGATACTATAAGATATTTCGGGAGAAACATCTTCAATCAATCCAAGTAAATTCATAATTGCTTCAATGTTGTATTTACCGAATTGTGGCATATTTCTAATATAAGGGATATATTGAGAATTTTCGAGGGCAATCTGATGATGCACTAATTCCACTCCCGTAGGAATATAAAATTCCTTCGGTATGTTTCTTACATTTTCTAGAGCCAATTGCCAAGGAGTGCCCTTTGCGAGTTCACGTTGTAGCAACCACAAATCATTCGATAATTGAAGTCCACTTGAAATTATAGCCGATAAGGATACATTTGATTTTATGGCTCTGAAATAAGCACTATCCTGTTCTGCAGAAAAAGAATTCTCGCCCGATTGCAAACGGTCTTCATAGGGTAGAGTAGTATCGGAAGCATTATCCTTAATAATTTGCAGGGGAGTTTTAGAAGGTTCAATTTTAAGAATAGTTTTTCTGGTAGTATCAGTTTGAGAAAAACAATTTTCACTGATCAAAACCATAGACATTACGATAGTAATTGTAATTAAACTAATTCTCACGATTTTAAATAAAAAATTAAGATTTTAAAATATTATTAACTGCTAAATTACGCATTTATTACAATATATTTTATCGGAAAATGAAATAAACTGCACCCAACATACAAAAACCTGCCCATAAATAATCTAACTTTATTGGTTGATTCATATAATAAATTGAAAATGGCACAAAAACCAAAAGCGTAATCAGTTCCTGAATAATTTTTAACTGTGGTAAGGTTAGGGTTGCATAACCAATTCTATTAGCAGGAACCTGTATCATATATTCAAAAAAGGCAATCAACCAGCTTAGAATAGCAGCTATATACCAAGGTTTGTTACCCAATTCCTTCAGGTGACCATACCATGCAAATGTCATAAATATATTCGACAAAATCAGCAAAAAAACTGTTTTTAGGATAACTTCCATAACTATTGTCCCAAATTTAAAATACAAAAATACTTAGATTTGATTCCATAAAAAATAAATTTGAAACATAACATAGATGATAAATTATAGATTATTAAATGTATATAATCTAAAAAATTAGTAAATATCAATATGAACTTAAATAAAATAAATTATTTACGTCAAACAATACTTTTACTGTTCAATATCAAATATGAAAAGAAACAATCAGATTGATAATAAATCAATAGATAACATTTCGGTAATTACCTTGGGTTGTGCAAAAAATCTTGTGGATTCCGAAAGATTCACAGGACTGTTACTTTCTAATGGATTTAAATACACCGAAGACTCTAACAAAACAGATGCACTGATTATAAATACTTGTGGATTTATCAAACCCGCAAAAGAAGAAAATATAAATGTAATACTCGAAGCATCTGAATTAAGGCGACGGGGAAAAATCAAAAAGTTGATAGTTACAGGCTGTCTTTCAGAAAGATACAACAAGGAATTGACTGAACAAATACCAAATGTTGATCATTTTTTTGGTGTCAATTCTGACGAAAAGATTCTCCGAGCCCTCAAAAAAGACGATAAATATAATTTGATAGGCGAACGAATGCTGTTTACCCCAAAGCATTATGCTTATCTTAAGATAGCAGAAGGGTGCAATCAGAAATGCTCATTCTGTGCCATTCCACTAATGCGTGGTAAACACGATACTTATGATAAACAAAAGTTGATAAAAGAAGCAGAAGGTTTGGCAAAAAGAGGGATTAAAGAATTAATCCTTATTGCACAAGACAGCACCTATTATGGTAAAGACAAAGAGGGTAAGCAAGTATTAGCAAGTTTGATGTCCGATTTATCAAAAATTGATGGATTCGGATGGATTAGATTAATGTACGCATATCCAAGACAATTCCCATATTCTATTCTGCCAGTAATTGCCGAAAACGAAAAATTAGTAAAATACATAGATATTCCCCTTCAACATATTTCCAATTCGGTGCTTATGTCAATGAAAAGGGGTATTAAAAGGGTGAAAATCGAAAAACTTGTTGCCGATATTAGAAAACAAATTCCTGATGTTGCTATCAGAAGCACCTTCATCGTTGGTTATCCCAACGAAACAGAAAAAGAATTTTTGGAATTTCTTGATTGGATAAAAGAGGTAAAATTGGACAGGGTTGGTGTGTTTACTTATTCGCAGGAAGAAGGTACATCTGCGTTTCCACTTGGTGACCCAATTCCACAATCAGTCAAAGATGAAAGAAGAGGCGAAATTATGAAAGCACAACAAGAGATATCTTTGATAAAAAATCAAAATAAAATTGGGAAAACTCTAAAAGTGATGGTTGATGGCAAAGAAAAAGGTACGTATTTTGGTAGAACACAGCACGATGCACCAGATGTTGATAATTTAGTGTATTTCAAAGATGATAAAAAACTTAATGCAGGCGAATTTGTCAATATTAAAATAGAAAGAGCTGAAGAATATGATATTTATGGGAGTTTAGAATAATGGAAAAAGTCTTCGTAAAAAAAGGTCATTGCAACCGTTTATATGCAGGTCATCTATGGGTGTTTAGTAACGAACTGCAAGATGTGCCCAAATTGGAAGCGGGCGAATTAGTTGAGGTAATGTACCAGAATTACTCCTATGGTTATGCATTTTATAATCCGAATAGCTTGATTTCTTGTCGCTTACTTAATACCAAAGACGAAAATATTGAATCCTTGCTAATGGATAGGATTAAATCTGCTTATCAACTAAGGTTGCGTTTGCTACCAAATTCTAAAATTTTTCGTTTAGTGTTTGGAGAATCTGATATTTTATCGGGACTTGTAATTGATAAATTTGAAGATTATTTAGTCATTCAAATTCTATCTTACGGATATGAAAAAAGAAAGAACATTCTTGTAGATGTACTTTTGAAATTATTTCCTGATACCAAGGGGATCTTAGCCAAATCAAATTCTAAATTGAGAGATATAGAAGGCTTGCCAGATAGAGATGAAGTATTATTTGGAGAGATTGCAGAAGAACTTTTGACTGTTGACGAGGGGATCAAGATTTCCATTAATTTATCTGGTGGACAAAAGACGGGCTATTTCCTTGACCAAAGAATTAACAGAACCTTTCTGCGGAAGATTTCCAAAAACAAAACAGTTTTGGATTGCTATTGCAATTCTGGTGGATTTGGACTTAATGCACTTATGGGTGGTGCAGCAAAAGTTACTTTTTTAGATTCATCAGAATCTGCATTGCTTAATGCCAAAAAAAATCTGGAACTTAATAATTATGATAATTACGAATTGTTGGCTGGAGATGCATTTGAGCTATTGCCAAATTTGATAGATTCTGGCAATACGTTTGATATTGTTGTTTTGGATCCGCCGGCTTTTGCAAAAAATAAAAAAACAAGTGCAACAGCGGCTTCGGGATATTCCAAACTAAACAGATTAGGAATTAAATTATTGAAGGATGATGGGTTTTTGCTAACTTCAAGTTGCTCGCACTTTATTGATGATGAAACATTCTATGATTTGGTAGTGAACGAAGTTGCTAAATCAGGCAGAACTGCCAGGTTGGTACATTCTGCTTTTCAGTCACCCGACCATCCTGTTTTTTTCTCGATGCCAGAAACAAAGTATCTGAAATTTTTGGTTTTCCATATAAGCTAAAAGACTGTTAATTTGGCATCAAGCCAAGTTTTGCCATTTCCGCGAAAATGCCAAAGACAAGATAATATTACTTAATTAAATGATTGCTAATGATAAATCTGCTAAATAGTTTTTCTATGTTATTCAATAAGTGCTTGTTAATTTATTATATTTGCAAACATAATATTCAGGAATAACCTTAAAAATGTCATTTACAAATCACATCAAGCAAATTGCTGGAAGTATTTACTTCGAGAATACTATTACTTTTGTTATTCTTATCGCTGGTTTGATAGTTGGAATGCAAACTTTTGAAGATATAAATCTACAATATGGTACTATATTGAGATTTATAGACGACTTAGTACTTGTAATTTTTGTCATCGAGATTCTTGTTTTGATGATTGCCGAATATCCACGTATTTGGAGGTATTTTTACGAACCCTGGCATATCTTCGATTTTACAATTGTAGCGATATGTTTTCTTCCGATAATATTTCCAGAGTCAAATACCCAATTTTTTGCCGTCTTTCGATTAGCTAGAATATTAAGATTAGCAAAGATTTTTGAAAAAATAAAAAGTTTAAAAATTCTATTAGTTTCGTT
>CAYUZZ010000064.1:0-9212 GCA_964449505.1 uncultured Hyphomicrobiales bacterium
GAAAAGTTGAAGTCCTACGACGAACTTACTGTTGCTACAAATAAATTAAGCACCCAAATTTCCGGTGAATATTCATACCTAATGAATGTGCTGAATATTGAAGTTAAGGGAATATTTGAGGAAGTAAGATCAGTATTGGTAATGAAGTTTTTAAGTGGTGATAAGCTCATTGATTAGAATAACTATGTAGCTTCAATAAAAAGCCCCAATGCTTCATTAACTGAGGGGCTTTTTAATTAAACGATATAAACTCACATATTAGACTTAAAAATGCCAATCTATACCTGCAATTAGCTGACTTGGTATGCCAACTTTAATACCCTGTGGTCGTCTCGATGATATATATTTCTGATTTAGTAAATTTTTGAATGAGATAAATGTTTCAATTCCTTCCAAAAAATTATAAAAAACACTCATGTCAACCAAATAATATGGATCAATTAATCCAATAGTTCCATCATTACTCGGTAATATTGTGTTTAATTCGTCGGAAAACTGACTACCTATGTAAGTAAAATTTACACTAAATCCGAAACCATTAATATGATTGTAATGAACAAGTGAAGATATTGTAAAATTTGGTGCATAGGGCAAGGTATTATCTTTAACGTTGAAGTTTTTTGAGTCAGAAGCAATATATCTGTCATCAGAATATTTAGCAGTTCCCCAGCTACAATTAATACTCCATACCAATGAATTATCGTATGGGCTTAATTTGAGAAATTCTGCCA
Organism: uncultured Hyphomicrobiales bacterium; assembly: GCA_964449505.1. Taxonomy (GTDB): domain Bacteria; phylum Bacteroidota; class Ignavibacteria; order Kapaibacteriales; family UBA2268; genus JBDHXE01. Next base: position 732 of record CAYUZZ010000064.1, read on the forward strand.
TCAGAGATATTTCAATACCCTGGTGAATCGTTCTTCCTCCGTTCACTAAACCATAACCTGCACCACCAGATGACTCTGAAACAGGTATAATCTGATTAGCGAAATCGAGTAGATACAATGTAAATTCACCATAAATATTATTAGAAATATTGGTTCGGATCCCCATTTCGTAATTCCAACTTAACTCTGCCGATAAGTCTAGAGCTATGGCTTCGTTCGAAATTGCATCTTTAGTTCTGGGTGGAGAAAAGCCTCTGTGAAGTCCAGTATATAATGTCAATGATTTATTGAGATTAAAGTTAATCCCAATACCAGGAATCAATTCACTGATGCTATTCCCAGCAATTAAGTTGGTGTCATTTGATGCAAAACGATATATATTCCTTTTATAATCAAAATATTCGAATCTAATTCCAGGTGTTATAATTAATTGTTCATTAATAAAAAATTTATCCTGAATATATGCACTAAATGCATTCCCAGTTCTACTTTCATCTTCTATAAGATTACCACTTAAAGACTTATAATCGGTACCGTTTATTCTCTGCTCAAATGCCTTTTCGTATATACAATTTAACCCTGTATTCAATTCTGATTCATAACCAAAAGCGCTATAACTCGTAATAAAGTTTAACTGAGCGCCCATTACATCAAATTCCCGATTGCGGTTGCCTGTAGAGTTTCGCATATAAATTGCACCCCCTGATTTACTAGTGTCTCCAAAGATAACGCCACTTCTGTTACTAACATCTGGCAACCTACCAAAATCTTGTCTTTTCCAATCTCGTTGTGTATTGTATCCATACAAAGTAAAATTAAGCACAGAAGAATTTCCTATAATAGCCTGGTAGATTAAATTAGTTGAATAACGCCTGATTTGGAGTTGATCCTCGGGTGCTATGATTTTGAAATACTCGTGGTTATCATACATTGGCTGGGTTAATCCAACATAAGTTGAATTAGACAATTCATCATAGACAGCAACTTTTATTCTAATGCTGTTAGTTGAATTTAATTTTAATTTTGTTTTAATCATAAAATCATTAACAGAGAATTGAGTAATACCAATTTTATCGGCACTTTTGTGGTGAAATTCAACTAAAAATCCATTACCACTAAAACTATTCCCATAAGCGAATTTTGAGTTAATAAAACCATTGCTGCCCCCAATCAATCGCAAATCAATTTCCTCCGAGATAGGAGGATCATTAGTGATATAGTTTAAAACTCCGCCAATAGTTTGTGGACCATAAACAATTGAGCCACTACCCTTTAATATTTCAATAGACTTCATCCTATCAATGGAAGGTGTATAGTATAATTCAGGTTCTCCGTAAGGTGCAAGAGCGACAGGAATACCGTCCTCTAATACTAATAAGCTGCGGCTTCGATCGGGATCCAAGCCTCTTATTCCAAGATTCATACGTAGCCCCATTCCTTCCTCATCTACAACATTTATCCCTGTTATATTTCTCAGAATCTGATTACCACTGATTCCTCTTAGTACTTTTAATTGCTCTTCCTCAATAAAAGAGGCAGAACCCGGAATGCTTTTTATTAAATTACTTTTATCACTAATTATGCTTACTCCAACAGTTGTAAATTTTTTGTAATCTGTACTATCAATAGATTCTTCGGAAAATGCAATTAAATTGCTAATTACAATCAAAATCAATATAAAGTATTTATTGAATACCATCATATATACCCCAAATTAGTTGGCTCAAATAAAAAAAATATATGCACATAATATTTAAATTATATTGTAAAGGTAACTAATTAATTAGCAATTAACAATTAATTTTGATTGATGTAATCATTGTGTTGTTGCATGTTAATGATAAGTAAATTTTGTAATCTTTAGCTGATAATATGGTAAGATTTATAAGAATAAATTTAGCTAAAAAAAACTAAACTCCACGAGTATTCGGATCCCAGATAAATTTATGAATTTGGAGTTGAAATCTAACTTTTAGTTTATCTTTAAGAATTAATTCGGCAAGTTGGAGGTTGGATATCGAATTAAAGACAGGGGAAAATATAACAGAATTACATTTATCTACTAAACCATATTTTTCTGTTATAGATTTGGCATATTCGTAGTCAGAAATAGATGCAATCACAAATTTAACTTCGTCAATTGAAGTTAGGTAATTGATATTATCGAAATTATTTTTTTTATGCATTAATGAATCAGGGCATTTTATGTCAAGAATTTTGATTATTCTTGCGTCCAAATCACTCAAATCTATATAGCCAGAAGTTTCGACAGCTACTTCAAATCCCTCATCGCATAATTTAGCCATCAATCGCATTATGTTAGCTTGCTCTAATGGTTCGCCACCCGTAAATTCAATGAAATTACAATCATATTTAATTATCTCATTGTAAATTTCTTGCTCGGTCATTATAGTTTCAATTTGTTTGATTTCGAGAGCGTATGGTGTATCGCACCATTTGCACCTAAGGCGACATCCCTGCAATCTTACAAATACGCAAGGCATACCCGAACGTGTACCCTCACCCTGAATGGAGTAGAATATTTCTGAAATATTAAATTCACTGTTGATTTTCATAAACCTTATCCTTCAATTCCAATAGTGAGATGTTTTCTATATGATAAGTCTGAGGGAACATATCCACAGGTTGAATAGATAATAAATTATAATTTGAGCTCAATAAATTACAATCTCTTGCTTGAGTTGGAGGATTGCAGCTTACATAAACTAATTTTTTCACACCCAAACCATTAATATAATTAATAAGATGGTTACTAAGACCAGCTCTTGGTGGGTCAAGAATTATTATGTCAGGTACGGGAAGCGATTTCATTGCATCTGCGACATTCTTATTATTCAAATCAGCAGTCAAAAAGGAAACATTTGTAATATTGTTTAATTTTGCATTTTGATTTGCATCGTTTATCGAAGATTGTGATAGTTCAATTCCTATAACTTCTTTAGCAAATTTAGCAGCAGGAAGCGTGATTGACCCTGCGCCACAGAATAAATCCCAAACTATATCGCTTTTCCCGATTGATGCAGTTTCTACTATTTCCCCGATAAATTTGTTTAATTGAGTGCTGTTTGTTTGGAAAAAAGAGAAAGGGGATATTTTGAAATTAATATCTAAAATTTTTTCTTCCAAAAAATCACATCCAAATAGTAATTCGCTACTATTTAATTTTACCGGATTATTGGAATCGTTTATGCCATGAACAACAGATATAATTTTGTCGAATTTGCTAACTAATTGATTTTTAAACAAATCAATGAAGCTTTTTTCCTGTTCGGACTTAATGTTGTTAGTAATAATTATTACTAAAAAATTATTATTAGTGAAAGAGTGCCTGATAATTAAATTTCTAAGAAAACCCTCATGGGTTCTGACATTATATGCAGAAAGGCTTAATCTTAAAGCGTATTCCTTCACTTCAGCAAGGATTTCGTTGGCATAATCGTTTTGAATTTTGCAATAGTCCAAATCTATAATTTTATCGAAGCGCCCAGCGGGATGAAGGCCAAGTCCGAAATTTTTATTTTCTATTTCAATACCTGAATTAATTTCTTCCTCAGTTAGCCACCTACTTGCACCAAAGGAAAATTCCATTTTGTTCCTAAATTGGAATTCCCAATCAGACCCTATAATATTCTTCATTTCAAAATCTGAAAATTTACCGATTCTTTCAAAAGAATCTTTAACATTTGTAGATTTCCATTTTATTTGTTCATTGTAACTCATGTTTTGCCAACTACAGCCACCGCAAATCCCAAAATACTTACATTTTGGTTGGATTCTGTATGGAGAAGCTTCTAATATTTCGCTAACAAAACCTTCGGCAAAACTCTTTTTGGATTTTGTAATAAGTGCTTTAACTTTATCACCGGGTACACCATTTTTAATAAAAAAAACTTTACCTCCTTCGCGTCCAATGGCAACGCCTTCGTAAGCCATTGCGTCAAGCTCAAGTTCAATAGTAATAGATTTGTTATTTTTCATATAATAAAATTTTTAAAAAATGATTATGACAAATATTGTAGAGGATTATTTGAAATTTTGTTCATACCAAGCAGAATCTATTTTATTTTCGAAAATATCTTGTTCATTTCGTGGCAAATCAGAAAAAAAGTCTAACTTACTTCTTTTTTCAATTTCTCTGATAGTACATAAATGCTTGGATAATTCACTTTTTCGAGAAGTGTTCTGGTTCATAATAAAACCAAAACTTTGGAATTTATTTGGTGACAATGGAATTGCAATTATTTTCCAGTATCCACTTGGAACCTTATGTCTTTCGTCCGCATTTGGCAGGGGTGGGTATTCCATTTCATAGAGTGGACCTGTCATCACATAGATAATTTTAAATTTACCTATCAATCTTCTTTCTATTTCCTCTAATTCTTTCCAGGTGCCTTGATTTAAATCCGCTTTCTGTGGAGTTATATTTGATAAGTAATTGGAGGTTTCTATGTCGCGGTTACCCTTAAAGTTAGCTAAAGGTGCCTGATGCCCTCTATCATAATGATATGATTTATTGGCTTCCTTATAATCGCTGGGTTCAAGAGTTTCCTTATCATCTAACCAAGTGTCGGCTTTCCATTTTCTTTCAATTGAAATACCGTTAATGCTTGCAGAATCTATCACATAAGCAACCCAATCGGCAAATTTAGTGCTGTCGTTACTCGATAGGGCATACGAATCTCTTATTATAAGGTCATTATAATTTGGCACACCAATTGGCATCCCAAAGAAGAAATGCTTACAATGAATTTCGCTATAACAATCGTTGCTCAGTAGCAAGTTAGATGTGATAAATAAAAGGATAGAAATCTGCATACAGAAGGTTTTAAGATTATCGAAAATACGAAATATCATTTAAATTTTCCAAATTTTAAATGATTAGAAACGTTATTCTACCATAATATTATTTGAAATATTAATAACTATGAAGAATTATGAAATCAACTGCATCTGATGAAAAAGTAGTAAATCAATTAGAGAAAATTCTTAAGAAATCCAGAGGGAAAATATCTCCCGGAGATGCTGCTGCGGCAACAGGATATCCTATTTATCAAATTCAGGACGCCCTTGCCCGTTTGATTGAATTGTATGAAGCTCGCGTTTCGATGAACCCTGAAAATGGTCAGGTACAATTTATTTTTAAATATCCTTTTTTCAAGAGAGGAAGAAAAACTTTAAAAGAAATAATGCAGCTTGGAATTGATGCAATTTGGAAAGTATTTAAAGTTATTTACAAGGCTTCAATAGGTATTATTTTAGTTTTTTATACTGTATTGTTTGTCCTTGTGCTTCTAGCATTGGTGTTTGGGGGACGCTCAGACAGCCGAGATAGTAAAATTGATATTGGTGCTATTTTGGGGGGCTTATTTCGTGGAATTCTTGATGCATATACCTTTACTGCAATTACAAGAAATATGGCTTACGGCTATGATGGTTATGGATATAAGTTCAAAACATTTAAGCCTGAAAAGGATAAAGGTAAGGGCTTTGTACAATCTGTTTTTAGTTTCGTATTTGGTCCTGACCGCCCGATTTATGATCCATTGGACGATGCAAAAGAAGCCGCTGCCTTTATTAGAATGAACAATGGCAGAATAACTGCTGGTCATATTGTTGCTTTATCAGGTGTAAAATACGATGAAGCGGAAGCACGGCTTGCTGAATATGCTGTTAGATTCAATGGCGATTTACAAGTTAGCAACGAAGGTGTTGTAGTAGCTGAATTTACAGATATGTTAAACAAGGCATCGAATGATTTGAATGAAGGAAAAGTTATTTTCTATGAGGATGAAGTGGAAGCTCCGTATAGTGTTACTGGAAATACTACGGGTAGAAACTTTGCTGTTGCTGGTATGAATTTATTTAACCTGCTAATGTCATTTTTTGTTATTCAATTTTTTACTAGTCCAATGATATATGGGGAAGACCCCACTACAACAGACTTGATAGCCGGTAGTATTCACGAGTTTGGTTGGGTAGTAATTATATTAGGGTATTTTCCACTTGTTTTCTCATCACTATTCTTCATTATCCCCGCTTTAAGATATTTTACTGTGTATAGTAACAATAAAAAAAGAGATTTGAATATAATTAGGAAAAAACTTATAGGAACATTTGTAAGACATAAAGGTAAAACTATTCGTTTTGACCAATTGATAAGTCTTTCAAAAATAGAACTAAGAGAAACCCAATTTGCCAAAAATGTTTTGGATAGACTTGTAATAGAATTAATGGGAGAAATCAATATCGATTCTGATGGTACTCCCATTTATTCATTTGATAGATTATCCAAAGAGTTGAATAAGTAAAAGTGTGCGAAAATAATTGTTGTATGAATGTAGAATAAATATTAATTTTGCCTAATATTATTATTCATCTATTAGGATTTAGTTTATGGTTTATACAAAAATAGTTTTAGTATTACTTTTAATAGTACTTATTGGCTGTTCTGACAGCTCAAATCCAACCGATTCATCTGGAAAAACTAATTCCAACTTGGCAGGTTATCCAGTTCCTGATATTAGTGGTACAGATATTAATGGTGTTCTGACAACTATTCAGGTAGAGATTGCAAATCCAATTCCAGGATTCCCTGGCATTACAACCAACATTGGTTTTGCATATTTTGGAAACGGAGAAAATGCAGGTAAAGTAAGTGTGAATGCGAATGAAGTTCCACTCACAAACCAAGGTGGAACAAATATGTATATGTTGCCGAGTCCTTCTAACCCATTAGCAATGTTAACAAATGTTTATTTTAATGGGTCTTCTCATACTTGGGCTGTATCTGGTGGTGGCAGCGTTGCCTCCTTTACCGGTTCGGTAAGCAGTCCAGTTACATTTAACATGATTGCTCCTGTTGCAGGGACAACTGTTTCAAAATCCCAAGCTTTGCAGGTAACTTGGGGTTCAGGTACCAGTTCCAAAGTACTGATACAAATTGTCAGTACAGGTTCCAATAATGCAAAAGTATATCCAGAGCAAAGCGACAATGGCTCTTTTACAATTCCTGCTGCTGATTTATCTTCTTTTTCAGGTGATTGTATGGTTTATATCGTCAAATATAATTACAACATAATCTCTGCAAACTCCAAAAATTATGCCCTTATATCTGAAATTGTAAAAAGCCACACAATAAAAGTGAATTAATCTTTTTGACAACTTTTAAAAGGGAGTTGAATAATATTTCAACTCCCTTTTTTTAGTAATAGGCAAAGAAAATAAAAAAAGCCACTCCAAATGGAATGGCTCACTAAAAAAAGTAGAAAGAAATTTATTTGCTCCAAATCACGAGATTATCATTGTCAACTGGCACATTAGGGTTGGCATTGAATTCTGTAATTGGATAAATAAATCTCATTGGCATATTTGAATCTGGCTTGGTATTAGTTCGTCTCATATCAGTATAAACCTGACCTTCGAGGAATAATTGCAAATATTTCTGATTTAGAATTTCAGAAATAAGATTTGTTCCAGCATAATCTCCTAAGCCAGCTTCTTTTCTAATAGCATTTAAATTTGCAGCTGCAGGAGCATTTTGTCCATTACGAGCCTGAGATTCAGCAAGTATCAATAATGTTTCATTGTAAGAAATCAGTGGAAAATCATCTGTGTAAAGTCCATATTTTAGAAGTGATGATAATTTATTGATGTCCAACTCATCAGGAGTAGCGTTAGCTTGGTCAAAATAAGCAAAGCCAATAAAATTTCCATCTTCGTTTGGTTTCAAATAACTTGCTAATCTATTGTCGCCAGCTTCACTCTGGAGCAATCTTACAAATGTATTAGTTGCTCTGATAGGCTCGCCAACTTCGGTCAAAGCCCAATGTCCCCAAGTTGAAAATTCGCCGGCAGCATCGTTATATATACCAAACAAACCAGCATCACCCACAGCCAAACCTTGCTCGGCTTCAGTTTGAGCATTAGTATAATCCATTGTGTGCAAGTAATATCTTGCTTTCAAAGAATGTAATGCCTTTGTCCATTGAGCACCGTCTCCGCCATAATTCAAATCACGGGAAACAGCAGCCGGATTCTGAAAATGTACTAATGCTTCAGATAATAATTTCTGAACTTCAGCATAAGCTTCACTTTGAGTAGCAAACATTGCGGCTTCCAAACCGTTAAAAGTAATTGGAATAGAGCCATAAAAAGCTGCTAATTCGCCTAACAAAGTGGGTGTATAAGCTTTAGCCATTCCAAAATAAGTGTTTCTTGATTTTTCATTATCAGCACTAAAGTTTACTTCGCCGGCATTATTGATAATATCATTGGCAATGCGAACCCCTCTGTAACCTAACTTCCACATATCATCAACAAAACCATCAGTTTGGAATTGGTAAGAATTCCAGCTTACTGGTTGTGGACGTCCCAATCCCTCGGGAGCACACATTTGGCGTGACCACATAGACGCAATTCTTGAACGGTCGCCAGAATAAAAGTCAACAGTTGCAACTTGTA
>CAYUZZ010000065.1:0-9121 GCA_964449505.1 uncultured Hyphomicrobiales bacterium
GATACTTACCCCCATAAGCTTAGGACCTGCAAATCCTTTTCCAAGATTAATTAACAGGAGCTTAAATGTAGCATTTGTTCTAAAGGATAAAAGACATAAAATTGAATCAAGGCATGTAGCATTTGTTCAATTACCTGGAATTTTGCCGCGATTAATAAAACTAACAAGAAATAGTGGTTATCACTATATATTGCTGGAACATGTGATTAAGGCTTTTGCAAGCGAATTATTCCCCGGATTTGAAATTGATACTGCAAATACGTTCCGAGTTACCAGAGATGCTGATATAGAAATTGCTGAAGATGAAGCCGACGATTTGATATCCGAACTTGCTGAACAAATTAAACAAAGAAACTGGGAAAGAGCTGCAGTAAGACTTGAAGTAAATTCAAAAATGCCAGATTATTTAGTAAATTTATTGATGAATGCATTAGATCTGGAACCCAATGATGTTTATATTCATAATAGACCATTAAATCTAAGTGACTTTATGCAATTAAATAAACTTGATTTATGGCATATAAAAGATATTCCATTCCAATCAATGATTATTCCCCAATTTTCTGATGATTTTAATCTGTTTGATGAATTGAAAAAAACTGATTTTTTGACACAGCACCCGTACGAATCGTTTACCTACTCTACTTTGAAATTCATTAATGAAGCTGCTTGCGACGATAAAGTGCTTGCAATAAAAATTACATTATACCGAACAGGAATGAATTCTGATATTGTGGAGGCACTAAAAAAAGCTGCCGAAAATGGTAAATTTGTTACTGCATTTGTAGAATTGAAAGCAAGGTTTGACGAAGAAAAAAACATTATTTGGGCAAAATCGTTGGAAAGAGCGGGTGCTCATGTTGTTTACGGATTCCCAGGTTTGAAAACTCACTGCAAAATTGCAATGGTTGTTAGGCAAGAGAATGAAGACCTTAAAACTTATGTTCACTTATCCACAGGCAATTATAATCAGATAACAGCCAAATTATATACTGATGTTGGTTTTTTTACCTCCGATCCAGAATTTGCGATTGACGCAACTTATTTATTTAATTATCTTACAGCATATTCATTCCATAAAGACTGGAAACAATTTATTGTAGCACCAATTAATCTGAAAGAGAATATTCTCCATTTAATTAATAGAGAAATAGAAAACCATACTCCTGATAATCCTGGGGTAATATTTGCAAAAATGAATTCTTTGGCACACCGTGAAGTAATCCCTGCCCTTTACAAGGCTTCGCAGGCTGGTGTTCAAGTGAAATTACTAGTTAGAGGCATTTGTTGCCTCAAACCCAATCTTCCTGGAATTTCCGAAAACATTGAAGTTCGGTCGATTATTGGTCGCTTCCTTGAGCATAGTCGAATTTTTTATTTTAAAAATAATGGAAATGAAGAATTATACTTGTCAAGTGCTGATTGGATGTCGAGAAATCTACACAAAAGAGTAGAATTGATGTTTAGGATAAATAGCAAAAAGCTCCAAAAAAAATTAATTAATATACTGGATATATATTGGAAAGATAATATGAATTCTTGGAGATTGGATAATGATGGCAAATATAAAAAATTATCACCAATGAACGGTGATAAAGAGTTATCTGCTCAGGAGTACTTTTTAGAAAAAATTAAAAATAAGAAGTCCAATTAATGAATTTCAGCAATTTAATAACAAAAAGATATGTTTTTTCTAAGAAACAATTTCAATTTATTTCAATTATCAGTTATTTATCCCTGATAGGAATATGTATTGGAGTAGCATCTTTAATAATTGTGACTTCAATTTTCAATGGTTTTCAGTCTTTAACTAAAAAACAATTTATTGGTTTTGATCCCCATATCCAAATTAAAGCCATAGATAACCTTCAATTTTTACCAGACAAGATATTTTTAAATAAATTGCTGAAATCTCCAAAGGTTTTGGCAATTTATCCAAATATTAGTTTTCGGGCTGTTTTGATATCAGGAGAAACAATACAACTGGTAGATATATTAACTAAAAATCAACACAATTTATTATTTGATAGGACTAACAACAACTTGAATCCCAAAGTAAACGGAAATTTAATTCCTGAGAAATCTGGCGCATCGATTGGAATTGGTCTTGCATCAAATCTAAATATCAACCCTGGTGATTCTATTAAGATATTAACATTGGAACAGCTTGACAATCTCCTTACTGAAGCATCATTTTCGGGTTTCAGTATCAACTCACTCCCAATAAAAGGAATATTCAATTCTAACATAAGAAACTATGATAATTCTGCAATATTGCTAAATTTTGAAGATGCAGCCAAAATCCTTAATTCTAAACCGAATTATATCAATAGGATTGATATTAAACTTGCTAACATTAATGATATCGATGAAGTAAAAGCTAATATTCAATTAATCATGCCAAATAATTTAAAATTATTTACCTGGGTTGATTTAAATTCAGATTTATTTGGAATAATGAAATTCGAAAAATTTTCAACTTTTGCAATCCTCAGTTTAATAATTCTTTTAGCTATTTTCAATATATTAATTTCCTTAACTATGACTGTAATTGAGAAACAAAAAGATATTGGAATTCTAAGATCTTTGGGTGCCAACTCCACCGATATTTATAAAGTATTTTTCAAATTGGGACTTTTCTTAGGGTTAATCGGTACTATTACTGGACTGTTGCTGGGTTTATCTGTATATTATGGACAAATCTATTTTAAATGGTTCAAACTTGATACAGCAAAATACATCATTGATTCAATCCCTATGGAAATCAATTATTTGGAAGTTATATTTACTGTAATTTTTTCAATTGCTCTTTCGGCGATGGTGTCTTTATACCCTGCATATAAGGCTTCTAATACAAATGTCTATAATTCTATTAGATCGGAATAAGTTATTTTAAGTATGTTTATCGTCTATATTGCTGACGAGCAATTCTATTTTAAAAATAAAAAAGATTAAATTGCACATTTATTTACAACTAATTTTGAAAAGGATTTAACATGTCACAACATCATAAGGTTGTCATAGTTGGTAGTGGACCAGCAGGACTAACAGCAGCGATATATACTGGAAGAGCCAATATCGAAACAGTAGTTTTTGAAGGACTTCAGCCTGGAGGGCAACTTACTATTACGACAGAAGTTGAAAATTATCCTGGATTCCCCGAAGGAATAGAAGGACCTGAAATGATGGAAGTGTTTAGAAAACAAGCCCATAAATTTGGAGCAATCTCTAAATACGAAATTATTAATAAAGTGGATTTTTCTGAAAGACCTTTCAAATTGTGGTCTGAAAATACAGAATATACTGCTGATTCAGTAATTATATCAACAGGTGCAACAGCCAAAACACTTGGAATTCCCAGTGAGCAAACCTATTGGGGCGCAGGTATATCAGCATGTGCCACATGCGATGGTTTCTTTTTCAAAGGTGAAAAGATATTTGTAATTGGAGGTGGTGATACAGCCATGGAAGAGGCGAATTATCTGACACATTTTGGAGAATCTGTTACTTTAGTTCATAGAAGAAATGAGTTCCGTGCTTCAAAAATTATGATTGAAAGAACTGAGCGTAATCCTAAAATTAATATCATAACTAACCATGTGGTTGATGAATTTTTGGGAGAAGAAAATTTTGGTATCAAAAAATTAACTCATATCAGACTGAAAAATGTTGAAACTGGTGAATTAACAACTCACGAGGCTGGTGGTTGCTTTCTTGCCATTGGGCATATTCCTAATACTAAAATATTCGAAGGTATTTTGGACATGGACGAAAACGGTTACCTAAAAACTATTGGTAAATCAACTTACACTAATATTAACGGAGTATTTGCCTGTGGAGATGTGCAGGACCACGTTTATAGACAGGCAGTAACGGCAGCAGGTTCAGGTTGCTCTGCTGCAATTGATTCTGAAAGGTGGCTGGCTGAGCAAGAATAAATTGAAAACCCTTAATTCAATTTGATAATATCATTTATTTTTCATAAATTTGGTAATATATAATTTTAGTTAAGGGTTTAATAATTTGCTCAATACAAATACTCAGAATGTTATACTGAAAATCGAGAATCTTTCTCTTAGTTTTTCTAACAACAGGGTTTTAAATAATATTTACTTCTCACTTACCAAAGGTGAGACTGTAAGTATTATTGGAAGGTCTGGTTGCGGTAAAACAACTTTTTTGCGAAGTTTAATATTCTTAGATATTTTTAGTGATGGTATTTTAAAAACCGATGATGTTGAACTGAATAGTAAAGAGTTTTCGGAAAGTAAAGTTATAGGAAAAAAATTCAAGAAAAACCTTCAAAATGACAATAACTCTGTACTAAAAGATAGCGATTTAAAGAAAAAGATATATGCTGTCAGGAAAAAAGTAGGCTTCTTATTCCAGAACTATAATCTCTTTCCACATTTATCGGTAATGGATAATATAATATTACCCTTGAAATTAAATGGCTCGAATAAAGAGGAGGCTGAGTTAAAAGCAATCTCCCTTTTAAAAAAATTTGGTTTAGCAGAATTCACTAGTCGTTTCCCTCATCAATTATCAGGTGGGCAGCAACAGCGAATTGCTATTACACGAGCCTTAGCACTCGAACCAAAAATTATGCTTTATGATGAACCTACTTCAGCTTTAGACCCTGAATTAGTGAAAGATTTTATTGAGATTATGGCTTTTCTGAAAGGTGAGGGAATGGCTCAAATTGTTGTTACACACTCAATAAATTTGACTAAGTGTATCTCTGATAAAGTAGTATATATGGAAGATGGAAGATTTATTGAAATTGATACACCAGAAAAAATATATTTAAACCCCTCGAATTCCAAAACTCAAAATTATTTGTCAAAAATTATGGCAGATTAATGAAAAACAAATCATTATATTTAATTGTATGTTTCTTGTCAATCCCATTTCAAACATGGACAACTGAATTAAAATGGGCAGCAGATGCTGAGGGTAATGCCCCATATATTTTTCAGAACCCAAATAATCCGACTAAATTAATTGGCTTTGAAGTGGATCTTATGGAAGAGCTATGCAAGGTTTTAAATATGGATTCCAGGTTTATTCAAAATCAATGGGATGGACTTATACCAGGATTATACCGCGGTGATTATCAGGTAGCTGCCAACGGTATCGAAATAACAGAGGATAGGGAAAAGGAAGTTCTGTTTAGCATACCTTATTACATTACAAATTTGACAATTGTAATTGACAGAAAGAACAGCAATATTCATACATTTGATGACTTAAAAGGCAAAAACGTGGGAGCGCTTAAAAACTCATTTGCCGAGAGAGTACTGTTAGAAGCTGAGAATATCAACACTATTACCTACGAGGGTGAAGTGAATGCTTTCGAGGACTTGAAAAATGGGAGAATTATCGCTGTATTAGCAGATGCCCCAATTGTGTTATATTATACAGCATTGCATAATAACTTGAAATTAATTAATGAAAAAATTGGAAAAGTTAGTTATGGCATTGCAATAAAGAAATTTGATTCCAACCTGAAAAATAAAATTGATAGTGGACTGAAGATATTAATGGACAATGGTAGATTAAAATCAATCCTTATGGAGTGGAAGCTTTGGAATTTCCAGATGGCTGAATTCACTAATGATTTATCAACCAATTTATCCGAACCGGTTAAATTCAATAATTACATACAATCCCAAATCAATGAAATTACTTTTGAAGAAAGAATGGTTCGATATCTTAGTTTTTTTCCATTAATAGTCCAAGCGGCAATAGTTACAATGGAAATTTCTCTTTTATCAATGATGATAGCAATAATATTTGGTATGTTCTTGGCACTTATTAGGATTTATGCTCCAGCCCCCTTTTCCAACTTGTCCGTAATTTATATTGAAATAGTGAGGGGAACTCCACTACTAATTCAGCTCTTTTTTATTTTTTATGCTCTTCCATCAATTGGAATAAGCCTCTCCCCTTTTCTTGCTGCAATATTTGGGCTTGGTTTGAATTATGGTGCTTATGAAGCAGAAAATTACAGGGCAGGATTGAACTCGGTTCCCAAAGGGCAGATGGAAGCATCTTTAGCATTAGGATTAAATCGACGGCAAAGCTTAAGATTCATAGTGATACCACAAGCAGTCAGACTTGTAATACCACCGGTTACTAATGATTTTATTTCTTTACTGAAGGATTCCTCATTAGTATCTGTGATTACTTTAGTTGAATTGACAAAATTATATAGTCAATTGTCAAATGCTTATTTTGATTATATTGGTACCGGTATAATTATTGCTTTGGTCTATTTGATTTTGGGGTTACCATTTGTGAATTTATCAAAGTATTTTGAAAGGAAATTAAGGGTCGAGAATATTAAATCTAAATTTTAATTTAACGATTTTTTTTTTGTTACGTCATAGGGATAGTTTTTCAAACAAACAATATAAAAGGATTATATGAAAAAACTGTTGGTATTCGCAGTAATTTTGATATCTACATTTGGATTTGTTAAATCTCAAGATTCTAAAAGTATTTTCGGCCAGGGTGGACGTGATATGAGAAGAGGTTCTTTGGATTCCATGCGACAAAAAATGAAACAGAGGGGCGATAACCCGCAACTAAAAAGAGGTAAGGCGGGATTGGAGGAAGCTCTTGTTAAGCCAGACGGGGTAAAAGTACTAATTCTTGTAAATCAGAATTTAAATCAATTACCAGCCAATATAAACAAGTTAAAGGATTTGGAAAGGCTGGATGCAAGTAAAAATCAAATTAGTGAACTTCCGTCTGAATTAGCTTCATTAGATAAATTGAATTTCCTTAAGTTGTCATCAAATAAATTTAATAAAATTCCTGATGTAATTTTCAAGTTGAAAAATCTTGAAATTCTTGATTTATCGGATAATAGCATTGGCATTATACCAAAAGAATTAGCTAATTTAACCAATTTAAAGAAATTAATTCTCGACAAAAATCAAATCAAAAAAATTGATGTGGATTTTTCAAAATTAATTAATCTAAAAGAAATTTCTCTTAAAAATTGTGAAATGACAGAATTCTCAGAGTCCTTAACAAGTTCAACAAATCTTATTAGTTTAGATTTAAGTAATAACAAGATTAAAAGTATTGCACCAAAAATTGGACAAATGACCGCTCTAAGTATTCTCAACCTTCAAAATAATCTTATCAATGTGATTCACGATGAATTTGGTAAATCAAGCAATATCAAGACATTAAATATTTCTGATAACCCTTTGGATACACTAAAAGAGGGTTTTGGTAACTTGCTAAATTTACAATCACTTGATTTGTCGCAAACAAAATTAAAAAAATTCCCTAAATCTTTTGGTCAATTACAAAAATTAAATTCTCTAAGGCTTATTGGACTTAGGTTAGCTTCTATACCTGCTGACATAATTGAATTAACCAAGCTGAGCGATTTATTCTTGGACAGTAATGATATTATTGATTTGCCAGAATCAATTTCAAAATTGACTTCTTTAAAAACTCTATCTTTAAGAAATAATAGTATTTCAAAAATACCTGCTGCATTAGCTAAGATAGAAGGATTGAGGACAATTGATTTAACTTCCAACAAGATTTCTACATTCGAACCCGTTTTATTGAATTTCGCAAATCTAAGCTCATTAAATTTGAATCAAAATTCTATATCTAAATTACCGGATGATTTATCGAAATTAACTAATCTTAGAATGTTATATTTAGAAAATAATAAAGTTGAGAAGATGCCTTTGTGCATAAACGAAATGAAAAATTTAAAAGTTTTGATGCTTAAAGGAAACCCCATTTCTGATGAAGAGAAAACCAATCTGAAAAATTCGCTGAAGGGCGTTAGAATGATATTTTAATATATCTTAAATTCTATAACTTAGTTTTAGTATCTATAAATTTTAATTCCTGATTTTAATAATCAGGAATTTTTTTTAATTCACATTTATACATTGACATGATTTATGATTTATATTAAAATTGAATAAAAATAAAATATAATTGCTTTTCATATCTCACTATTTGAGATTATATTCGTTTATAGTAGTTGGAAATATTATTAAAATAAATCTTGATTTGAGATATATACTTTTCTATATTATCGTTGTTGTTCTAACCTCCTGCATTACTTTGCTATCACAGGATGTTCCTAAATTTATTAATTTTATGGGTGATAGCGGAATCACAGATTTACATCCTAATTACCTAACTCGTGGATTTAATGATTATCAGGAGTTTTATAAAATCAAAGTTACAGATAATCAAAATTTATTCGTGAATACTATCTTTGGAAATTTGATTTATCAGAGAGAAGATTATTTTTTCAATGACATTGGATTCCCAATCAAAATTGAATTTTATTATAATTCTGGTAGTTCATTCAGAGGAAGATTTGGCAATTCTTGGCAATTTAACTATAACATTAGATTTATAGAAAATAATTTTAACAAAGACTTTCTGATTGTTAGAGAGGACGATAGAAGTATTTTATTTAAAAAAAATGATGATAAGTATATTCCTGAGCTATTGAATTACTCACTATCGAAATCAATTGATGGACTTAAATTAAAAGTATTCAATGATAAATTTCTGAATAATGGATATGCAGAATATTACTTTGATTCACCAGTTCATAATTATGTAACATATATTCAAGATAAGAATACTAATAAAATCATTTTTTCATATAATAGTGATAAACAATTAGTGAATATTAATTTCCCAAGTGGAAAAAATGTAATTCTTAGGTATTCTGATAATTTACTGAAGAAAATTGTAATTCCCAATGTGGGAGAAATCGATTATATATATGATGCTTCAAACAATTTAACCGATATTCATTATCCCAATGGAGATATTATCAGGTATAAATATGATAGTATATGCGGAAAGTTAACCGAAATAATTAATTCTAAATATATATTTAAAATCGAGTATAATCCCCAATTTGGTGTCCAAAAAATACTTTATCCTGATTCTTTAAGATTTATTGAATATAATTATGATTATGAAAGCCATATTTCGACTATAAACAACAACTATAATATAGCAAAATCTATTGTATTCGATTCTCTTTATAGAACAATAGAAGTAAGTTCAAATGGTGAATTAAGGTACCGTAAATTATGGAATATTCACAACC
>CAYUZZ010000066.1:0-8971 GCA_964449505.1 uncultured Hyphomicrobiales bacterium
TGATCTTATTATATACCAATTCTTTTAGCTTCCATACATCAGTCTGTGCTTTAGAAATTTGAGTTTCCATAATCCATTAACTCCAAAGGTGTAATAATTCTTAATTCATCAATAATATTATTAGATAGATTAACGATTTTAATTTGATTTTCCTTTTTAATATTAGCTAAATGTTTAAAATTCCAACTTATTAGATAGTCAATATTTGACAAAATACTTGTTGCAATATGATATGCATCCATATAATTCTTTTGAGGTATTAATTTGTGAGCAATATAAAGTTCGGATACGGCTTGTATTTCATCAATTGGCAAGTTGGAAAGTATATTTATTGGATAATCCCGAATAACACTTAATAAAATTTCCCTTTTAATTTCATTCCTTGTAGCGTTTATTTCTTCAATAACAAAAGGGGATATATAGGAATCGTAATACCCCGTTTTTATAAAGTGTTCAAAAAAATCAATAGTAACTTTTTTAAATTCCGGTGCATCATCGGCAAATAAAAAATTTATTACTGAAGTATCAAGATATATTTTCAATTTTTTATTCATATTTTTTTAGTTTTAGATTATACTGCTACTAAATCCTCATATTTTTATTAATACTCATTGTAACCTTATGCATATTCTAAGGTTTTCTTAATTTTATTCACACCTTTTGTCAGTGTTAATTTTGATTTCCCACTTTTTATTTTTTCTTTTAATTCTTCTAATTGATATTCTATATCTAACTTAATTTTTTCTTGAAAAAAAGCTTCTTTAAACTCTGAGGCTTTCATCAATTCTTGAAAATACTTTTCAGCGTTTGTCATATTTTACCTACAAAATATATGCAAATATCTTTGCAGAGTCATCTTTTTTTAATGTTTTCAAGAAATTCTGCATCTCATTTTTCCCATCAATTTCAGCAAATTCAAAAGACCTACTTTTTTTCATGCTATTTAATCCCTTTACCTTACAAATTATGTAAGACCACGCTTACATATATATTTTTTTAATTATCTTTTTTTATAAATATCTTTCCTATGATCAATTTTATAAATATAAACTTTCTTTTCTATGTCATTTATTTCGTAGAGAATTCTATATACACCAACTTTTATTCGATATTCATCAGAATCAGATAATTTTATTGAGCCAATTAATCTTGGGTTTTGCTCCATTTCATTTATTTTGGAACAAATTTTAGAATAATAAACATCATTGATTTTATCAAGCTCTTTCCGAACATTTTTGGGTATTAAAACTTCATACATTAATTTGTTGCCTTCTTTTAGTATCATACTCTTTGAAATTTATGAAATCCTCTGCTTTAGATTTTGCCTCTCTTAGAGCTTCTCTATCCTCGATTGCTTCTAATACCTCTCGGTAATAATCTATCTTGTATAATTCATCCCAAGTATTCCTGGAGAATGAAATTTTAGTTTTAGTTTTAGTCATAATTTTCACTCCAATTTTCAAAATTAATTATAAAAATTAACATTCTTTTGAAACTTTTTCAAGGTATAAACAATTAGATTTTACAACTTGAAAAAAGATTTCCCAATTTTTGCCAAGTTCAATATTATAAAATAACAAACTAACCAATTTTTACCAAATAAAAAATCATTTTTCATTTATAAATTTTTACTTTTTTTACTACTCACTATTTTACAAACATAAAACAAATTAATATAAAAAATTGAGCTATTGAGTGAATGCCGTATATGACTTAGTGGATACGTCATTTTTCTGTGTGGATTTGTATTTCAAAAAATATATCTAACCGTTTTTCCCATTATTAATGGGTTGCTCAATAAAAATTAATAGGTAATCGATATTATTTTTATGTATGAACTGAATAATTATGATAAAATATAATCAAGCCGCATCAATCAGCTGTAATTTAGACTCTCTTCCTGATTATTTTATTTTTTGGTTTATAAAATCCAATATAAACTGTGGAATTTGCTCTCCGATGCTCAAAAAAATCAGGTCTTATAATATTTTATACAACAAAGAGCTACAAATCCTCATTTCTAAATTTTAAGCTTGTGGGATTTACTATGAAATCTACAATATTACGATTTTCAGGCAAAAAACACCTAAAATATGGGCAAAATCTGGGATAAAAATCAAGCAAATTTACTATAAATTGCACTTTGTTTTCGTTATAACTATGTAAAAAAATATGATTAAATTTAAAAAATTAAAGAAAGTTTTATGAAAAACATACTTTTATTTTATCATAAAATGTTAAATATTCCCTTGGTTTAGCCATTATTGATAGGAATTTTCTAACCTTTTTCTAACCTTTTTTAACTTTTTTCTAACCTCTTTTTGACCTTTTTTTGCTTTTTATTTAATTTTTTTTTATTTTATTTTTTCGTTTTTGTTACATTAATTTTACTTTTCTATCTTTTTGGATCGCAATTTCGACATATTTTCGAAAATTTTGATGTTTTCTGTTAAACTTTTTTCATATTTGCTAGAATTAGAAAATTTTTACATCAGATTAATACAAATTTTATAGAAAGTTCTATGAATTTAACGAAAATTTATTTTTTGACGTTGTATTTTTTCATCTATTGTCAATAGTTGGCATTTATTTAATAAAATTGATTCATTCAGAAACACAACTTCAAGATAATTAATTATTACTAGATAATATTTTCAAAGTATGACAACTGGATAATCAGAGACTGTAAACTAAACTCTGTCCAAAATAGTTTTATATAAAAAACGGAGAAGCTGATGATACTTGGCTTAATTTAAATAATAATCCGACTGATAGCCATCAAAAAATACTGAACTTGATTCAATACGAACATTATGATAAGGACTTGTATAGTATGAACTCCAAGTTCCACCCATAACCAGACCTGAAGTATGTAGTAGCAATACTTTTTCACCATTTTCTATCAAACTATTGACAACTGTTTGGGTTATTGCACCATTTTCTGTAGCAACAGATAAATCATAGTTCTTGAGAGTGTTATAGTCGGCATTTGAATCATCAATTATCGTAACTGTTTGCCCGTAGCTTTGGTAAATGCTTTTTGCAGCAGACTCTCTCACGTTTAAACTTTCGCTATTAATAGCCACAATCGCTATATTAGCTGCTTTAGTATTAACAAAAGATAAAACAAATAAAATTGCAATTAAAAAATACTTTTTCATAGAAAAGTTCCTTTTATTAATTAATAAAAAAAAATCAGAAAATAATATGATAAAATGTTAGTAAAATATCGGTTATGGTTGAAAATCAGAAATTAGCTTGTTTATTTAGAATTCAGATGGGCGCACCCCTCGTGGTTAGCGAACAAAATAATAAAAAAGTCAAAGAGTGAACCGTATTCACCGCTACTTGTAGTAAGGCAATTCAATTATTATGGAAAATAATTTAACAAATAAATATTAACTTGCTAATAAATTAAATTTTTTAGTTTATTATGTTTTGGTTAAATGACAGGTTTATTTTGTAATCAATACAAATGCAGCCCAATAGTATGGTAAATCATATTTTGATTTAATTTCGTTTTGGGCAATTTTGAATGCTTCTTCTATTGAATTATTTTCAAAATATTCCGAATAGAAAACACTCATAAACTCCATTGTTGTTTGATCGTTTATTTTCCAAAGTGTTGTAATGACTGATTGTGAACCAGCTTCCAAAAATGCCCTTTGCATACTATACGAACCTTCACCTGGTTTTATTTCACCTAATGCACTTTCGCAAGAAGATATTACAGTAAGTTCTGTTTCCTGTAGATTAAGGTTTCTTGCTTCATAAGCACTCAATATTCCATCTTCAATATTAAATTCAATAGATGAAGCAGGTGAACTTTTAATCGAGGACTCGGCTCCAGCAAAAAATAGAACTGAATTTAATAAGGGATTAATTGTCTCGCTTCTGCTTGAATTCAAAGTAACTGCTTTATTAATGTATTTACCGTGAGTTGCAATATGAAGAATCTTGGGGCTTTCTAATGATTTAACTATTTCTTCTCGTGCATTTTCACGTATAAATATTGATACTTTTGTATTTGGACTTTTTTTATTAATTATTTTTTTTATAAAATTAATTTCTTGCTCTGCATACTTTAACTCACTAAATTCACCTCTTTCAATTTTTGAAATTAGATTTTTATTCAGCTTTGTTTTACCAAAATCAACTTTATTTTTTTTCTCCAAACTAATATTATTTTTTGATTTTTCATTATTCTTATAATCCAAATTAAATGTTGGATTACCAATTAAAACTATTTCGCCACTTGATTTTGGAAAAGCTTTTTGATTAATTATATCTCTACTATTACCTAAAATTTTAATATCAATTTCTTCAACTAAATATTTTTGTGTCCCTGTATTTAATAATGAGCCGATATTAATATTATTATAAACTCCCTCCGGAGAGATATATACTTTAGTAGCATTTTCAATTTTTTTCTCTATCTTTTCCCAAAAGTTCTTGTATGACAAGTTATCATAAGTTTTTTGATTGATACTTTTGATATAATGATTATAATAATCATTTTCCAAGGTTATTTCATCTCCCATTTTTACTAATGAAATAGAACCTTTGGATAGAATTAAAGAATAATAGTTATTTTGATTTGACCAGTTATTTATTTTAAAAATTTCAATTAAATAATCATCTTCATTAATAAATTCTCTTATTTTACTAACCAGAGTGTCATTATCCACAATTTTAGAATAAAATTCTGATGATTCAAGCGAAATACTTTTTTCTAATTCGTTTGCTTCCACTGCTAATGAGTCTATAAGCGATTTATTATTCTTATAGTTGTTATGTAATGTTGCAATTTTTTCATTGACAAAAATCAATCTTTCATAATTTGCAATAAGTTTTTTGTCTCCAGAATTAAATATTGCATTTTTTATTTTAATATTAGAATTTAAAATAATTTTTTTTGAATAAATTAAATTACCAAATAATATTTCCATAGATTGTTGAGTCTGTGAGGTGTTTATGGTGAAATCAGCGAATTTATTGAAATTGACTTGAATTTTATTCCAAAATTTCTCTTTTTCTGCTTCAGATAAATAAATTGACTGAGTTTCAAAAACATTTTTCATTATATTGAGTGCCAAATTATAATACTTTTCTGCCTCTTGAAATTTACCTGAATTTTTTTTCAAGTTTCCTAATTCAAACAATGTTTCTGATATTTCATAATTATCCTTAACAAAAACTTTTCTCAAAATTGATAATGACTCGTTTAGCAATTTTTCTGATTCCCTATAATTTGAATCATTATATTTTATTATAGCTAATTCTCTAAGACATAATGCATAATCCTGCTGCTTATCGCTATTCAAATCATTGTACATTTCAATAGCTTCAAGTAGGTATTCTTCAGCAATTCTATTGTCTCCCTGCTTACGATATAGCATACCCAAATTATATAAAGTTCTCGAAATTGATGGGTGAGCATCACTAAAAAGTCGTTTTTTCATCACCAAAGATTCTAGAAAAAACTTTTCAGCATTTGAAAAATTACTAATCTCTAAGTACAGTTCTGCTAAATTATCTAATGTTTTTGCAGTAAAATTATTATCATCTGGAAAATCTTTCTTTTTTAATTCCAAAGCCTTCAAAAACATTTCTTCAGCTAATTGATATGAGCCAAGTTGCAGATAAAGATTTGCTAATTCGTTTAAGCTTAAAGATAATTGCCATAAATCGTTACTTTGAAAATTCCTTTTTAGCTCGTAAGATTCTTTCAATGCCAATTCTGCTTCAAGAAATCTTTGTTGCTTTTTATATGATATTCCAAGATTATTTAAAAAAGATGCCAAACGACCGTCAGAATAATTATTTAGCCTTCTTTCAATTTCAATGGCTTCTTTGTAATACTTTTCAGCTTGGCTAAAGTAGCCTAAATCTGACAGAACAATAGCTAAACTATTTAAAGGAGCTGATAATGTAAAGTGATCACCAGTTACATTAATTTTTCTAATTCTAACAACTTCTTTATAAAGCTCAACTGCTTCTTTTAATTTTCCTTTAAATCTATAAATATATGCAATATTATTAATTCCAACAGCTATTTGTGGATGATTTCTATCAAAAAGTTTTTCTCTAATAGCTAATGATTGTTTCCAATAATATTCTGTAGAATCAAAAAGATTCAAATTGAAAAAAGCTACACCAATATTGTCTAAATCCCGTACAATTATATCATTAACTTCTGCATAAACAGAACTATTTATTATATGAACTTCTTTGAATAATTCAACTGCAGTATTATATTGCTTTAGTTTTGTATAAAGAACTGCTATCTCAGCAAGTTTCTTCGTATAGTTTGTGTCAAATTTACCATAAGTTTTTTTTGTTTCATCAAGTTCTTTTAGGGCAATTATTAGTGTTGAATCTAAATTCAATTCTACTTCGCCATTTCCAATATGTATCATTTTATCTTGATTTGATTCATTAATTTTATAAATTGCAATATCACTAAAAGCATTACTAAAAATTGGATTTAATAACAAAATAAATATTATATTTAATGTTAACTTATTCATTTGAAAAAATAAACCAAGACTTAATTTTAAGATTATTATCAATTTCAAAAGCAATCTTACTCTTGTTGTAAATATAGTAAGTTGAATTAACCCAAAAGTTTATGTTATCTGGCATACCATATTGTTTTTTTACATTTAATACAGATGAACCAATATGAATGTTTCTTATTGTTTGCCCTTTATAATTTGGCAATGACTCAATAAACAAACTTTGTCCGTAATCATTTTCAATTCTATATGCTTCAAAGTCATTGTTAAGATAATTTTTTATTCTAAAGGCAAAATTATCAATCAGGTATGCTTTGTTATCATTTTCAATCATTTGGGTTTGTAAATTTGTTATATATATTCCGTTGAAATTTTCGTTAATTCTCAGAAATTTAACTTTGTCAGTTGTTTTTCTTTTGACATTTCGTATTATGTTCAAGTTATGTTTAGCGGGAAGGAAGTCTTCAGCTTTCGATAACTCTAACTCAGCCAAGTCAGGAGCAATGTTCCTATATATAAGACCTTTCGTCAGCTGAACTAAATTACTATCATATTTAGTTTTTGATAATTCCTCAGCTTTTATTAAGTATGCACGAGCTGATTTTGTTTCTCCAGCAAAATTATATAAAGCACTTATTGCTAAATATAATAGAGGACTTTGAGATCTTTTTTGAACAAGCAAATAGTTGTAATTTAATAATGCCTTTGACTGCATCAACATTTTGTAATCATCTATTTCATCTCTTTGCTTTGACAGTCCCCTTTCGGCACTATATTCAGCAACTTTAGAATAATTGGAATCCAATAAAAGAAAGTCTTTCATTTCAAAAGGATAAATAAATCTATTAGCTTGCTCGTCAGTATTTATTGCAGCTCGTGAATAAGAATTAGCCAAATTAAAATATATTTCAATTGAATTAATATTATTAAGAATTAAGTATTCATAACAATGTGCTGCCATTTCATATTCGCCAATTAGGTAGCAATATTTAGCAACTTTATAAATTGGTTGGACGGATTTAACTTTCATTAAAGCAAATTGAGCAATTTTTTTTCTATCATTAACTGATTGTCTTAATTCTTTATCACTTACATTTGAATATATAGTATCGATTAATTTATTCCACGTATTCTCAATTTCATATCCACTACTCAAACAATGAAATGCAGCAAAGATATCTGCCTGAGTTTCTATTTCATAATAATTTGTCTTTTCTTCAAATCCAATTTCTTTTAGTATAATAACTTCGTTATCCGTTAGGTAATACCCCGAAATTGACACAGTATTTTTGTGTAGATTAAAGTAATGTCCGATTTCATGAGCTAAGGCAATTGCTAAGGCATCTTCACTTATTGATAAACACAATTTTGCAAATCCAGTTGAAATATGTATATTATTTTCTTTAGGGTTATAATAAATTAAAGTCTTTATATCGTTTAATTTTGCATCTTTCTCGTAAATTTTAATTTCTGGTTTTGGTATTAATGTACCTGATGTTTGCCAGATTTTATCTGATATTCTATTTATTTTATCGTAAATTGTCTCAGAATAAATATGATTGGAACTTATAACCATTAATAAAATTATAAAATAACTTAGCTTTTTTTTCAAATTCCGCATAAATCACCTCGCTATTTCCTTAAAGTATTTTTCCAACTCAGACTTTAATTTTCGTAATTCTTCTATAGCCTGATTCTCATCGCTCTTACCAAAATATTTAATTAAGATATTTAATTGGTTGGATTCAATTTTAAACTCTATCTCAAATTCTTTAGTACCAGAAGTATTTTTAATTTTAGCTATTATGACATTATCATTGTTATTCAAATCAAATTGAGGATATTTATTCCTAAGAATTTCATATAGAGCTTCCATTGTTAACTTTTTTCTTTCAGTTTCTTGATTAAAGCCAAATACTTCTTGATTTAAGGAATAAAATTCTGGCAGAATAATTTTTTCAGCTACTTTTAATTCTATGTTTGAGTTTATATTGCTTTGAGTACTATCAACTTTTGAAAATCTTCGATTAGTTGAAACATCATTAAATGAGTTAAAATTATTTTTATTATTAGATTCTCCATAATTATTCAAAACTATCCCCACACCAACAATCAATAAAATTGATGCTGCAATTGAAGCAATATAATAAATATTTCTCTTAGTCCAAAAAGTATATGTTTTTCTTTTTTTCGATTCAAATATTTGAGATAAATCCTCAATAGCTTCATTATCAGTCAAATCATCAGTTTTAATATTTGAATTACTTGTCAGCAACATTCTTCTGTAATGTTTTCTAATAAATTCATTATACATTTTCTCTTCTTTAGACAAATCCATATTTACCACGCTTTTTTTATTCAATTTAATTTTATTAAAACAATGCTTCAGTTAATTCTTTGCTCAATCTCAATTTATCTTTTGCAGTTCTCATTCTCTGACGTAAAGTATCTTG
>CAYUZZ010000067.1:0-8896 GCA_964449505.1 uncultured Hyphomicrobiales bacterium
TATTAACATTAATTAATTAATTGCTTAAATATTCTTCTGGTTTCAAATTTTGCGGAATCCATACTATTTGAAACCAGAAGAATATTTAAGCAATTAATTAATTAATGTTAATATAGAAAACAAATAAAAAATGACAGACCATCCAACAGTACAAGAACTTCAGAAGGGAATCAGAGTTTTAAATCAAATGCTCGCTGCCGAAAATTTAATTCATGTTTTCCCAAACTTAATGAAAAAAGTTGAATTTCTTGTGCAAGCATTAAATGACTTTCCAGGTATTGATGAATGCTGTGTTGTGATTAGGAATAGTGAGCGAGTATTTGGAAATTGCTGTGATATCGCTATTAAGGTAAATAATGCTATGAATCAAATTCCATTTGAACAAAATATGTTTTCATTAGATGTTAAATTCGATAGCAACATATCTGTATTTCCACTAAATACCTCGAAAAGATTTTTTGGTTATGTATTAGCACCAATTTTACAAGAAAATGTATTTAATAATTACAAAGCAGCATTTATTAATTTCATTAATTCCATAGCATTACACCTTGAAAGTGATTGGCTTAACCAAAAATTAATCCAACACAAAGATGAATTGGAAAAAATTGTCAATTTGCGAACTGCTGAATTACAATCTGAAATCTCTCTTCGACAAGAGAAGGAGGAGGAATTAATAAAACAACAACAAATGCTTGATGCAACTGAGGAAATCTCACGCGTTGGCGGTTGGCAATATGACGTTCTTAGGAATCATTTGACCTGGACAAAAGAAGTTTACAACATATATGGAGTTGATAATAGTTTTAACCCAATCAACATCAATTCAGCTATTAGTTTTTACGTTGGAAACGACCAGAAAATTGTTGAAGATGCATTTTATTCTGCAGTTAATAAAGGAAAGGGATACGATTTGGAATTAGAGTTTGTTTCGGCTGACAATATACATAAATGGGTACACACAATTGGTAAACCAATAGTAGAAGATGGAAATGTTGTAAGGATTATAGGCAACATCATGGACATAAGCGAAGCCAAACAAACAAAAGAATTATTGATATCTAACGAGAAAAAACTAAAAGACTTATTAGCGACCAAGGATAAATTTTTTTCAATTATGGCTCATGATTTAAGATCACCATTTTCAGGATTATTAGGAATTTCGGATATTATGGCAAAAGAAATTGATACCTTGTCAATAAAAGATCTTAAAGAGATGGCTTCTACTTTAAATGATGCCTCTAATTCCACATTCAAATTATTAAATGAGCTACTTGAATGGTCAAGAATGCAAAGTGGTACCTTTAATTTCAATCCTATTAGAGTAAATATATTTAATCTAATCGAAACAGAATTGGCAATTCTGAAGATTATCGCCAACAGAAAAAAGATAAAATTAGTAAACAAATTGACCTCAAATTTTGACTTAGTTTGCGACAAAACAATGATATCAACCGTAATCAGGAATTTATTATCAAATGCTATTAAATTTACTCCAAGTGGCGGAAGTGTCGAAATTGGCACGAAATCAATACCATCAGATGCTAAAATCGTTATCTATGTAGAAGATAGTGGAATAGGAATGAATAAAGAAGCCATCAACCAACTATTCCATTTGGATAATAATACTACTTCAGTAGGAACTGAAGGAGAAAAAGGCACAGGTTTGGGATTGATTCTTTGTAAAGAATTTATAGAAAAGCATAATGGTAAAATATGGGTGGAAAGTGAAGAAGGGAACGGAAGTACTTTTTATTTAAGCATTCCCAAACTTTTGAATGAAACGAATAATTGACTCAATTTAACATAATAAGCCCCAAATTCGCAAAAAATTTTGCCCCCTTCACCGTAAAGAGTATTCCACCCCAAAATGCTATTTACTTTTCCACAGCAGACAATTGTTTATTTACGATTCTTTATATTTGTAAAGTTAAATTAATTGAAATTGAAAATGTTGAAATTAGAATTCGCCAATGAAAGCAATTCCACTTTAGAACTCGGATTAAATAAAGACCAGCAAGAAGCTGTAAAATCAATGAATGGACCACTTTTAATAATAGCGGGTGCAGGTAGTGGTAAAACCAGAGTAATTACCAGAAGAATCGCATATTTGATAGAACAAGGCAAATCTCCAGACCAAATTCTTGCCCTCACTTTCACAAATAAAGCTGCCAAAGAAATGAAAGAGAGAATTGGAAAGATAGTTTCTTATGATTTATCAGGCAGAATTTGGGCTGGTACTTTTCACTCTATATTTGCAAGAATATTGCGAGTGGAGGCACCCAAGCTAAATTATACCAGGGACTTCAGTATTTATGACCAAGATGATTCATTATCGGCAATCAGAAGTGTTATGACAACTCTTGGAATCAATATTCAACAAATATCTGCCCAGAGTGTACGTGGGAAAATATCAAGTGCTAAAAACAAGATGATAGATTGTTCCCAATTTGAGAACTCAGCCGAAAGTCCCATAGAAAAAATGGCAGCAAAAATTTACGTTGATTATGAGCAGTATTTAAAAAAAAATAACGCTATGGATTTTGATGACCTTCTCCTAAATATGATAAAGTTATTTAATCAAAATAAGGAAACACTTGAATATTATCAAAATAAGTTCAAATACATATTAGTAGATGAGTATCAAGACACAAATCGTGCCCAATATCTTGCAATTAAATTATTGGCAAAGGCACATCAGAATATTTGTGTGGTTGGCGACGATGCACAGAGTATTTATAGATGGCGTGGAGCCGACATACAGAATATACTCGATTTCCAAAAAGATTATCCATATTGCAAAGTAGTGAAATTAGAACAAAATTACAGGTCAACTAAGAATATTCTGAGTGCCGCAGATTCTGTGATAAGCAACAATCTTCATCAATTAAAGAAAACTATTTGGACTGACAATCCCGAAGGGGACAAAATTGAACTTATCAGTTGTTATACAGACCGCGACGAATCTGAGCGTGCTGTCGATATTATAAAAAAGGAAGTTAAAAGTGGTAAGTCTTATGGAAATATTGCTATTTTTTATAGGACTAATGCACAATCGCTACTTTTCGAAAATAGTTTATTAAAGGAAAAAATTCCATACGTATTAGTTGGTTCTTTATCTTTCTATAAAAGGAAAGAAATAAAGGATGTAATAGCTTATTTAAGACTTCTAATTAACCAAGATGACGATGAAGCTCTCCTTAGAATAATAAATGAACCGCCTCGGGGAATAGGTCTCACCTCAATCAAGCATATTAAGGTTTTTGCCCAAGACAATAATCTGTCATTGCTTGGGGCATTCAAGGAAGCTAACTTGATTGACGATTTACAAAAAAGAGCACAACATTCAGCCACTGTCTTTGCACAACTATTCGATGATTATGCAAATTTGAGCACCGAACAAAATTCATGGCAATCATTTTTTGAGTTTATTAATAAAAGTGGCTATATGGCTATGCTTAATGAACTTCAGACTGATGAATCATCAGACCGTATTAATAATATTGAGCAACTATTTACTGATATACAACGATTCTTTGAAGATAATGAAGAGTCCACATTATCTGATTATCTACAACAAATTACCCTCTCATCCGACCTTGATGACAAAGACTTATCTACAGAAAAAGTTACCCTGATGACAATACATTCTGCCAAAGGGCTCGAATTTCCTGTTGTAATTGTTAGCGGTATGGAACAGGGACTATTTCCTTTGGAACGGCAAGATATGCACCCTGATGAAAAAGAAGAAGAGCGTAGGCTTTTTTACGTTGCCGTAACCAGAGCAATGGAACATCTGTATTTATCATTCTCGGAAACACGGTCCAGATATGGAGTAAAACAAAATCAAAATATGTCTCAGTTTGTGCGTGAAATTCCGAAAAATTTATTGAACACAACATTTGAATCCTATACAAAGGGTAATCCCGAAAAGAAGATGATTCCTAAAAGTGAATTTAGAAAAAGCCATAATGAGTATTCTCAGATAAATCCAATAACCGAAAACTATTCTCAAATTTTAGGTCAATCAGAACTAAGGGTTGGCGATATAGTTCGCCATTCACAGTTTGGAAGGGGAAAGATCGTTATCCTGAGCGGCTTTGGCCAGAATCAAAAAGCTGAAGTAATTTTCGATTCTATAGGCAGGAAAAGTCTTCTTTTAAAATTTGCTAAACTTGAAAGAATTTAATTAAATAAATTTTAAATTTAACCGATATTGTCATTATAGAATTAAGTACTTTTACTTATTAATTATGGCTATTTTGAATAATATTGAGGGCGGGGTGAAGTCAGTTGGCTACGAGCAGAGTAGCGAACAGAAGAATTATTATTATTCTAACCCCAAAAAAATCAACCGTCAATTTAGCAAACTCAGAATTGGAGAGATTGTACAGGGTTTAATTGTTAACGATCCTGAAGACAATATTGCAGATGTGAGGCTACCTGTTGGTATCTACAGCGCCTACCTGCATGGTAAGTTAATTAAGGGTGACCAATTATTTTTTAGAATTGACGATATTCAATCCACCTTGGTTCTAAAAATACATTCGGTTTCAATATACAAACACAAGACCTTGATCAGCGAAGATGAAATTCTGAGAATGCTTGATTTGCCTAATACTCAAGAATTCTTTCAAATTGTAAAAGAATATACTGCACTTAAATCCCAGATAATCAGAGATGAAATATTGATATGTTACAAATTTTTATCCAATTTGAACTGGAATAATGACGAAAAGAGTTTGGAAACTTATCTAATTCAAACTTCAATTTTTTTGACTGATATGGGATTAAGCGGTTCCAAAGAAACTTTCGAAATTTATGCTCCTTTCTTCAAAGGACAACTTAATTATTCTAATTCTATCGACAATATTAAAAACAATATTGCTAATCTTGACTTAAACTCTCAGGATGAGTTCCTGAAATATTTAAATAAAAACTCTAACGCAACACTCCCAATTAAGCGTTTATCAGTTGTTGTATGATTAAATTAAAACAAAATATTATTGATAAATATCAGACCGAAGCAAGCACATTAATTAGCAAATTAGGCTTTATTCCTGATTTTGCATTTGTTGCAGGCTCTGGAATTTCGGATTCAATTCCCACCGATAATATTATTGCACATTTCAAATATTCCGATTTCCCTTTTTTACCGGATGCACATGTTGCTGGACATAGCAACGAGTTAGTTTTGTATAAGTATTACGATAAGTATGCACTAATATTTATGGGACGATTCCATCTTTACGAGGGCAATTCACTGGAACAAATTTGCTCGCAAACACTTTTCAGTTATTTTTGCGGAATACCAAGAATTTTGCTTACTAATGCTGCAGGTGGGTTAAATCCAATTCTAAAACCGGGTGATTTGCTTTTAATAAATGATTTTATTAACATTACAAAATTTAATCTAAGCCCCTTATTCGAAGTTCCTTTCTCTGACAATAAAAGAATAAACAAAAAGATTATCAGCCAGAGTTTATTGAATGGACTTGAGAGCCAACTATTAGAGAATGGAATTATGCCTAAAATAGGCACTTATCTTACCGTTACAGGTCCCTATTACGAAACTCGCTCTGAAATTAGGATGATGAGATTAATGGGAGCTGATGCAGTTGGAATGTCCACTTACTTCGAGGCAGAGCTTGCATCTTTACTTGGAATGGAAATTGCAGTTTGCTCGTTGATTACTAACTCTTCTAAAGAAATAAAACAGGAAGTTAGTCACAAAGAAGTAACCAACGTAGCAAAAGATAATAGTTATAAAGTAATCAAATTAATAGAAAGTATGTTTGAGATAGTTTAGTTGATATTTTGTATTTTTGATTTATGAATAATTTACTAAATTCTCAATTAATTGAATTGTTAGGTGAAACAAGGGACTTTCTTGCAAATTCATCTAATTTTACCTCTTTTATTTATAACTATATTCCAAATTTGAATTGGGTTGGTTTTTATTTTGATAACGGTAAGGAGCTCATTTTATCTATATTCCAAGGTAAACCTGCTTGCATCAAAATTGCTTATAATAAGGGAGTTTGTGGGAAAGCATTTCAAGATTGTAAATTAATTAATGTGCCCAATGTTCATAATTTTGTTGGTCATATCGCGTGCGACTCTGCATCAAATTCTGAATTGGTGATTCCAATCACAATCAAGGACAAAATAGTTGGTGTTCTTGATATTGACAGCCCGTTTTTGGACAGATTTGGTAGTGAAGATGTCGAATTGATAAACAATTTCTTGTTATCATTTATTAATTGTACAGATTTTGATAAAATAATTAAATATTATGAAAATTAATTTCTTTTTTTTAATGCTTGTTTTCATTAACCATCTTTGCACTGCAAAATTGATTGTTAGTGAATTGATGCCTGCTCCATCTGGCAACGAACCTGAATGGGTTGAGTTATTTAATAATTCTAATCAATTAATTTCTTTCGATACTCTTTATATTTCTGATCCTTCAAAAGAGCTTAAATTAAGCAATTTTATTTTACAACCCTCGCAATATAGTATAATCACTAAGGATAGTGCTATACTTAAATCAATTAGAACAATTCCAGATTCAGCTGTGATTTATCAGATTTCTATGCCAACATTAAATAACACAACAGATTATTTGCTTATCCGTAACAATGATGCTTTGATTGATTCAGTTTATTATGATATGAAATGGGGTGAACCCGGAAAGTCTATCGAAAGGTTAGATTATGATTTGCCTGCTGATAATGTTGCAAATATTTCTGCATCAACAGACCCAACAGGAAGTACAGCTGGAAGATTAAACAGTAACCAGAAAATTTATGTGCCACAAAACTCCGATTTTTTAATTAATGAAGTAATGTACGATGTGTCAGAAAATGGTTCAGAATATATTGAATTATATAATAGGTCAAAAGATTCTTCAAATTTACTAGATTGCAAACTAATGGACGCAACAGGCAACGGTATTCATTTCCCTGAAAGTATAAAAGTGCCACCTTTAAGTTACATTGTAATAGTTTGGGATTCTCTTATATTTAACAGATTTAGTTATCTGCAGGATAGCGGTATGGTTTACGTGTCACATACAAAAATCAGCTTAAATAATGGTGGAGACGCAGTTATATTAAAAAACCCAAAGGATAGCACAATAGATTCAATATACTATGATGTCAGTTGGCATAATTCTGCACTTGATTATACTAAAGATGTTAGTTTAGAAAAAATTAATCCGAATCTGTCTTCGGTTGATAAAAGTTCTTGGGCTAGTTCTACGGACATTTTGGGTGGAACACCCTCATTTATTAATAGCACTGCCAAGGAAATAAGTATAGCAGATGGGATAACAATTGAACCCAATCCATTCTCTATTACTCGTTCCAAAACAGATGGTATTAGTTTGTTATATAAGTTACCCTTCAATAGTTCATTTATAAATATCAAAATTTTCGATCTAAATGGCTACGAGGTTTCAAACCCTTTCAACAATCAGTTTTCAGGTCAAAGTGGCCTATTGGTTTGGACTTGTACTGATAAAGATGGCATACCGCTACCGCCTGCCCCATATATAATAAAATTTGAGGCAAGTGATACAAATTCAGGAAACATTTTTGAGAATACAGTGTTATTAGTAATAGCAGAATAATAAATTATAAAGTAATATTTTTTATTTTAGCAATAACTAATTTACAAGTATTTTTAAGGGTATTTTTATGTGCAAATCTACAAAATTTAGTATATTCACATTTTTGTTATTAACAACATTGTGGATAGCGATAGACCTATATTCGCGTTCCAATGGTTCTGGGATATCAGGACTAACGGGTAGTAATTCTGATGGTTGCTACTGCCATACATCTTCATCAAGTTCTGCAACTAGCTTATCAGTTTCGAGCAACACTGGTTCGTTTAAATTCAAACCTGGCGAGGAGGTCTCATTTACTGTTTCGGTTACTAATTCCAATAATCCAAAAGCAGGAGTTAATATCGCAGTAAAGACTTCTGAAACCGGATCAAGTAATGCAGGGACTTTATCATTCGAATCAGGTACTGGGCTTAGGACTGAAAATGGCGAAATAACACATTCTACACCAAAATCTTTGTCAGCTAACAAAGTGGATTTTGTTGTCAAATGGACTGCTCCCAATACTCCTGGAATATATTATTTTAGAGCAATTAGTAATGTTGTTGACGGTAACGGTTCACAGAATGCTGCCGATCAATACAATTGGCTAACTCCAAAACAGCTATCTGTCGCAGGGCTTGTTTTAACAGCTCCAGTCGCTACTTCAATTTGGTGTTCCTCCACCAGCCAACTAATTACTTGGACATCTACTGCTGTTGATAATTTAAATATTGAACTTTCCTATAATGGAGGAACAAGTTATGGGACTATAATAGCTTCAAATGTTGATGCAAGTACAGGTTCTTATAGTTGGTCTATTCCATCTGAATTATCTTCCAGTAATAATTACAAAGTAAGAATTAGCGATGCTTCCGATGCCTCAATAAAAGCGGAAAGCTCCTTGTTTAGTATTTCCAAAGCACCTTCAATATCTACTCAACCGCAATCGATAGATGTTTGCGAGGGTTCTTCTGCTACTTTTACAGTTGCAGTAAACGGAACTCCATCATCATATATTTGGAAAAAAGGCAATACATCGCTATCAAATTCAAATAGTCCGAGTTTTACCATCAACAATGTTAAATTAAGCGATGCTGGCGGTTATAAATGTGTAATTAATAGTTTGTGCGGAGATCCAATAGAGAGCAACACAGTCCAACTTTCAGTGAATGAATCTGCGGGTATTCTTCAGCAACCGGTTGCAATCCAAACTTGCACAGGTAATAGCTTTACATTAAATTCTGTTACAAAAGGAAAAAATAAAATTGTAAAATGGTTTTTCAA
>CAYUZZ010000068.1:0-8855 GCA_964449505.1 uncultured Hyphomicrobiales bacterium
GTAGCTGCTGTTAGCGGGTCGTTGTTCTTTAGTCGTTTGTTTCGTCAGTATTTTTTATTTGTTCAATGGCTTGTTTTACCGCAACAGCATTTGATGTTGGTGTAAAATTAAAATAGTCGTTGAACTTAGAGCTGTCAAAGTAATAGTCTCGGTCATATTGATAGTTCATTTCTGCTAATTCTTTCATAACAGGTATGAAAAATCCAAGTGACCTGACCAACCAATTAGGTAAAACTGTATAGTTGTTTTTTGCTCCCATTTCAGCAGCAAAAAGATGTATCCATTCCTCACCTGTTATTTTTTGAGTGTCTGTGGGTAAATTCCAAATCTGATTGAAAGCTTGCGGAGTATTTCCAAGCATAGCTGTTCCTTTTGCAAGTTCAGGGACATAGCCCATTGAGTGAATTACTTTAGAATTGCAAAACCATTGTGCCTTTTTGCCCTTTACAAGATTGTCATATACGAGGTTCATAATTATGCTGTTCAGCCTTGAAGTGCCACCAAAAAAATCTGGTGCTCGTGCTATAATTGCTTGCAAGTTGTTTTTATCAATACTTTCCAAAATAAGTCTGTCAACCTCTGCACGGATTTCTCCTTTTTTGCTTGTGGGGCTTATGGGTGAATTTTCTTTTATGTGGTTCACATTATCACCACCAATAGCATATACATTGTCGAAAAACACAAGTTTTGAATTATGTTCTAAACAAGCTGCAATTACGTTGTGAATAAAAGGCATCCAAGTCTGTCTCCATACTTTTGTCTTGTAAGGGAAGCCAATTGTTACATAAGTAATGTATGAGCCATCTATCGCCTTGAATATGTCCTCTTTTTTGGTAAGGTCAGCTGAAAATAGTTCGTCAGATGAATTGATTTTTGTAGGATTTCTGCTTACTAATCTTATGTCTGAAGTGTATTCCTTCAAACTTTTAGCGAGTTCAATACCAATTGCCCCGCCTGCTCCTAAAATTGTTTGTTTCATATTGTTGTGTTCGTTATTTGTCATTTCAAAAATTCCTATTTTTATCTTAACGGTTCAAATTTAGGTTTGTCTTTACACTTGCCCCCTAACGTATTGCCACTTGCCGAAGTGGGGGATTTTTAGTACAAATGTTCAATAGAATTCCAAATGTTCAATTTAGCACTTCTGCCCCAATTTCGCAAAACCCTTGTTGTGTGCAGTGCTTTTTCTACCCATATTTTTCAGTCGGATCAAATAATGTCAATTGTTGTTTTTCGGGCAATGCTTCTAAATAATTTGATATAAATAGTTCTTTTCCTATTGGAAATTGATTACGCCATTCATAAATTTTGTCAATAAGTGCATCTACATCTTTTTGGGTCATTTCCCAAAACTTGTAGAGTTCAAAATAAAGGTCGTTTATCCAAAATGTTTTATTTGGAAATCGTTGTTTTGCATATATAAAAATAGAACCACCATCTAAAAATAGTTCTCTAAATTCGTCAAATTCAGGAATAATTGTAGAAATTAAATCTACTGACCTGCTTTTTCCTCCTGGGTATCTTAACGGACTTTTTATCATTTTGAATGTTGTATTTGAATGATAAAATTATTTTGTTTTGCTTCTAAAAATATTGTTTCTACAAGTTTTATTTGAAGGTCAGAAAACGAGTTTTCGGAAAAGAATAGAGTAATATCCTTTTTTGTACTTGTAGAAGCGATTACGCCTTTTAATTTAGAAGAAGTTAAATTCAAAATGGCTTCGCTCTTTATTTTCTTTCCATTTGCAGTAACTTCTGAAAGATTACAGTATAAAATCATTTTCAATAACCCGTCTTTAATGTCGCCCTTACTTGGTAATATAGCGTTTTTACTATGTTTACCTTCAATTAAACTGACTTTGGTTGGTGTAATTTTTATTTCATCAACAGTTAAAAAGTATTGACCGCCTAAATAATTGGTTATGGTAACTTTTGCTTTTGAAAGTGTAGATAAACTTTCTTTTGGTTGAAGAGTAACAAATTTTCTTGATTGTGCTTTTTGTGCTTTGTCTCTTGAAAATGCCATAAAAAGTGAAACATCTTTGCCTATTTTCTCCTTAAAGTTGTCTAAACCACTTGGATTGTGCAGTTTAACTTTTGTGGTTTGTTCAATATCGGCATAAGAGGTTTTGACTTTATCAATAATTTTGTGCAAATTAGTATTCAACTCATTCAAATTCCAATGTAGAGCAGAACTATGATACTGTTCAATTTCTTTTATTTTAGAAAGTACATATTTATTGTCAAACTGTTGGTTAGTTATCTTTTTGTCGGCTTTATCCGCCTTGTCATAATATGCAAAAATTACAAAAACGTCTAACAAAGACATTAATGAAACTGTATCCCATTGTACAAAATCTCTGTCGCCTCCTGCACCTTCATCTTTAACAATTGGAATTACAGTAATTTTCTTAGAAATATTTAAGGTGTTAAATACTCGTTCAAAAGGATAAGAACGAGTTCTTTTGGGTGAAACCCATTTTGAAATAGCAAATGTATTTTTGTTACTTGTCAGTAAACAAGACGAAGGCATTTCATTTATGTCAAAATCTTTTATTTTCACATCTTTCAAATTCTCTGTGAAAAGAACTTGATATTTTATGCCCGTAATTTTTCCAATTATGTCCATTTACTTTTTTAATTATTTTTTTGTCAAAGGTACAAATTTATGAGAAGATTGCTAGCAGTTTGGTGTCTTTTAGCATTGCACATAACGGTCGCGGCTATGGGCAGTTGGGAATTGTGGGCTACTTTCCTGTCAAGCCGAAAAGCAGCCCGGGCGTCAAGATGCCCACCGAAAACCACTGCTGCCGCACTTGACGGGTAGCTGCTGTTAGCGGTTCGTGCTTGGTTTTCCATCAAACTTTTTCCTTTATTTTATCGTAGCTCTCAGCAATTTTCAATAGTGTTTCCGAATGATTGAAAATATCGTCCAATGACAATATTTCCTTTTTAATTTCCTTTTTCTGGTCGTCGAGTATTGCCAAATACTTTTTGCCGCCATTTAGATAAAGTCGGCAAATTGTCTTGCGGTTGTTGTCGTCCAGTAAAATTGCAAAATATGATTGTGCGTCTCTGTGTGAAATCCTCGATACGCTTATCTTTTGGCGTAAAATTGTTTTTACTATCATAAAACCTTCTAACTCTTCTTCGGTAGTAACAACCTTACTATCTTCAACTTTTGTCTGTTCTGCTTGAATTGCTTCTTGCTCTTTAGTCGCTTCGTCTTCTTTTGTCAATGCAGTCTTTAGTCTTTCTGTAATTAGTTCGCTTATATATTGCTGAACTGATCGTTTTGTTAAAGTTGTGAATTGCTCTAAAACTTTTGCTGTCACCGAAGTCGGGTAAACTTGACGTGCAAAATGTTTTACAAATTCGGGTGAAGGATTATTTAGCTCTTGCTGAACAAGCTGTTTTAACTCATTTGTAAATTTTAACTCACTCGCAGTGTTTACAATGCTTTCAGCGTCAAATATAGTTTTGTGAAACTTTTTTAGCTCTTCAATTTGGTTGTCTTTAATCTCTGAAATATTAAACTCCAAAAATGGTTTTTCATCCATTTTGTTTGCATCGACCAAGTCGGAATAAAAACGGTAAGTAATTCCGTTGGTCAACAATCCAAATTTTGCTTTAGAAACGTGAAAGTAACGCAAAAGCTGTCCATCGTGAATACTTAAATTTTGAGCCCAGTGTTTGCACTCAATTAGGATTGTTGGAGCACCATCTTTGAAAATTGCATAATCAATTTTTTCTCCTTTTTTAAGGCCAATGTCGGAAATAAATTCCGGTACAACTTCGAGTGGATTAAATACATCATAACCCAAAGCTTGTAAAAAAGGCATAATGAAAGCGTTCTTTGTCGCTTCCTCTGTATGAATTTGGTCTTTAAGTTTTAAAACTCTGTCACCGATTTGTTTGATTAGGTCTTTGAAGTCCATGGTTTTTTATTTTTAGTTTATAATCGTTTCATTGTCAAAGTTTAGTTTCAAGTTGCGATGCCCAATAGCATGACGCATAACATCCTTTATTTACGCATTGCGTGAATTTTTATTATATAGACTTGCGTGAATCAAATTTAATTACTATTTTTATTGTAGTTTAATTTGTTGGGAAATAGATATTTATAATATTTATACTATTTTTAAATTTATTGGTAAATCGCTATGAATGAAGTGATAATAAATTTATTACAGAATTTTGAAAATAAACTAAAAATTCAAAGATATGCTATATCATCAATTTAAATCTATAATTCATCCATAGAAAGGTTTGTAACTTTTGCTATGAGAAAGTACAATATTCCCGACGATATAAATGAAGAATTAATTGAAAGATATATAAATTGGCTTGTAAATGAAAAAAAATCAGTCAATCCTTCCAGTAAAATGAAGTGCAATTACTTATTGAAAATGTACATAATATAAAACACAAGTGCATTATTATGGTTCTATATTCTGCTGGTTTACGGCTGAGTGAAATTATAAATTTAAAATTAAAAGATATTGATTCTTCAGATAATATTATACATATATTTTACTCAAGAGGTAAAAAAAGACCGCAAAGTGATGCTATCTCAAAATTTGCTAACTAATTTGAAAATATATTACACCCAGTATAAACCAAAAATTTGCTTGTTTGAAGGTCAAGGCGGGGTCCAGTATTCTTCAAGAAGCATTCAAGAAATTGTGAAACAAGCATCCAAAAAAGCAAAAATTAAAAAAGAAGTATCCCCGCATATTCTAAGGCATAGTTTTGCAACCCATCTAATTGAGAATGGAACTGATATTGGATATGTACAGGAACTTCTCGGTCATAGTTCAATTAAAACAACTCAAATTTATACTCATATTTCTGATATTTCAAAGTTAAAAATAAAAAGTTCTTTGGATTCATTTTAAGTATTATTTTATCGATTGATTTTACTTTGATTATTTTTGGCTGTAATTACAAAAACATTGATTTATATTCGTCACCACACTAATTAATTGTTTTTATTCTTGGAATGTTTGATTATTTGATTGCAGGTTTGGGTAATCCCGGCAAAAAGTACGAAAATACCCGGCATAATATCGGTTGGATGGTTGCTTTGTCTTTGATTGAAAAGTATAAGGCAAAACTAACTACTTCCACCATTTTTTATTACGCAGATGTGAAGGTTTCGGGTACTAATTTTTTAGTTTGTCTGCCAACCACATTTATGAATGCTTCGGGCGAGGCAATCATGAAAATTTCTCGAAAACATAGTATTATGCCCGATAAAATAATTGCAGTTGTAGATGAGTATAATTTCCCAGTGGGGAGGATTCATCTCAGAAAAGGTGGTTCTGATGGTGGGCACAATGGGATTTCTTCACTGATAGAAGAGCTTGGCACTGAGGACTTTTATAGATTACGTTGCGGTATAGCAAAGGATTTTGGTCCGGGTGAATTGGTAGATTATGTTTTATCGCCCTTTCCAGATTCGGATTTGGATAATTTGAAACTTATGATAGAAAAATCTGTATTTACTATCGAGCATATTGCCAAAGCTGGAATTAATCGTGCGATGAATGATATAAATTCTGACAGGTTTTGGGCTTAGGACGTTTGATTGATTTTTAGAGAAATATATTTTATTAATAAGGGTGATGAATGTATTTATGAAAGTAGTTTTAAAAATAATATTGGTTTTGATTATGGTAAATATTGGAGTTGGACAGCAATTGCCGGCACCTATTGCAAAAAAAGAGCTTAAGGTTACTAAAATTCACGGATACGATATGAATGATAATTATTTTTGGTTACGATATAAGGATAATCCCGAAGTAATTAATTATTTGGAAGCCGAGAATAAGTATGCTGAATCTTATATGGATGACACTAAGGATTTTCAGACTAAAATTTATAATGAAATTTTAGCAAAAATAAAACAAAGCGATTTGTCGGTACCTGTTAAAATTGATAACTTTTATTATTACAACAGGACCCTCGAAGGAAAAAATTATCCTGTACATTGCAGGAAGTTTCAAAGTTTGGATGCTGCAGAAGAAATTATCTTAGACGAAAATCGGTTGGCTGAAGGGAAATCATATTTTAGTCTGGGTAGCTTTGATATAAGTCCCGATCATAGTTTGCTTGCTTATTCGATTGATACCAGCGGGCACGAAACTTATACAGTATTTGTAAAAAATTTAAAGAAAAATATATTATTGCCAGATGTAATTGAAAATACATCGCCCGGATTGGTTTGGGCTGCTGACAATAAAACATTTTTTTATACAACTCTTAATGATGTTCAGCAGGCAGACAAGGTATGGCTACATATATTGGGACAAATCTATACTAAAGATAAGTTAGTATATCAGGAAAAAGACAATGCCTATTTTCTGAATATTGGCGAATCCAAGGATAAATCGGTGATAATGATAGATTTATCAAGTAAGGACGAATCAGAAATTTGGGTTATAGATTCCAAAACTCCTAATCAGGAACCATTATTAATTAAGAAAAGAAGTAAGAATTTCGAATATTATTTGGAAAGTCATAATGACGATTATTTTATCTGGACAAATGATAATGCTTTGAATTTTAAGATAATGACAGTTAGCAAATCCAATCCGGCGTATGCAAATTGGCGTGAATTTATACCATACAATGAGAAAATAAAGATAAATTCTTTAGAACCATTCAAGGATTTTCTTGCGATTCATCAGCGAGAAGAAGGGCTTAGCAAATTAAGAATTTATGATTTTAATACCAAAAAATTCAAATTGGTCAATTTTCCCGAGAAGGTTTATTCGTATTATTCTTCGGGTAATCCAGATTTTAATACCAATAAGATCAGATTGAGCTATACTTCGCTTATCACACCAAGTTCAGTGTATGACTACAATATGAGTAGTAATAATTTTGAGCTATTAAAAGAGACAGAAGTACTCGGTGGATACAACAAGAATGACTATATAGCAGAACAAATATTTGCCAAAGCCAATGATGGTACAGCAATTCCAATTTCGATAGTTTACAAAAAAGGAACAAAAAAAGATGGAAGTAATCCTGCCTTATTGTATTCGTATGGTTCGTATGGTTATCCTACCGACCCCTATTTTTCGGTAACAAGGCTATCGTTGTTAGACCGGGGATTTGTGTATGCAATTGCCCATATACGTGGTGGAGGGGAATATGGTGAAACTTGGTACAGACAAGGAAAGATGTTGAACAAAATGAATACATTTACAGATTTTATTTCATGTGCCGAAAAATTGATAAAAGATAATTATACTAAAAATGAAAAACTTGTAATAGAGGGTGGCTCTGCCGGTGGCTTGCTAATGGGTGCAGTTACCAATCTACGTCCTGATTTATTTAAAGTGGTTCTGTCGCACGTTCCATTTGTAGATGTAATCAACACAATGATGGACCCAAGTATTCCACTAACAGTTGCCGAATATACAGAATGGGGAAATCCAAGTGATAAAGAATATTTTGATTATATGATGAAATACAGCCCCTACGATAATATTTTAAGAACAAATTATCCCAACATACTGGTACGTGCGGGGCTTTACGACCCGAGAGTTGCATATTGGGAACCAGCAAAATATGTGGCTAAATTAAGGGATTACAAGAAAGATAAGAATGTTTTGTTGCTTGTTACTAATATGGACGCTGGTCATGGCGGAGCCTCCGGTAGATACAACAGAATTAAAGATACAGCATTTGATTTTGCATTTATTTTTAAAATATTGGGTATTAGTAGATAAGTAATTTAATTTTTAATAAAAAGGAGAATGTGTATAGATGTCATTAATAAAAAGAATTATAAGGAAGCAAATTTATAGATTTCCTTTGCTTACTAAAGCGATCTATTCTGTTTTGCAGAGCAAAAAGTTAAATGATTCTCCAACATATACAAAGCAGGGTTTCAGATTTGTTGGCAACAAGCAAATGCAAGAAGGCAATTTTGAAATTGATGAAACCAAAATAGTTGAACAAATCATTCCCAAAGTAGATACAGTAATAAATGTGGGTGCAAATATTGGATATTACTGCTGTATTGCATTGAATAAAGGCAAGAAAGTATTAGCATTTGAGCCCATGGACCAAAATCTTAGATTTTTGCTCCAAAATATTAAATTAAATAATTGGCAAAAAGATATTGAGATATTTCCAATTGCCCTTTATAATGAAATTAATATTTTAAAGATTTATGGTGCAGGCACTGGTGCTTCATTAGTAAAGGGTTGGGCTGGTTGGAATCAGGGTAACTTTACTTTTGTACCTTGCTCAACATTAGATAACATACTTGGGAGTAGGGTTAAAGAAAATAATATTTTAATAATTGTTGATATTGAAGGTGCTGAATTAAAATTTTTAAAAGGGGCTAATTCTTTTTTGGAATCACAAACAAAACCAATCTGGTTAGTAGAAGTTTCAATAAAAGAGCATCAACCGGAAGGAATAATAATCAATCCAAATTTAATGGAAACTTTCGAACTATTTTGGAAAGCCGGTTACGAGTCTTACACGGCTAACGAAGAATTGAGTCGAGTTGATTTCGAAGAAATTAGTAAAATTATTGAGAATAAATCAGATACTCTAAAAACACATAATTTTATATTTATAGAAAAGGGGAAAAAAAATAAATATTTCAGTTAATTTTTTATTAGTTATCTGTTCTTATACCATGCAACCGACCTTTTAATGGCAGTTGCAAGTTCTATTCTAGGATTGTATCCAAGTAACTTTTTTGCTTTATCAATAGAGAAAGTATAATCTAACCCTCCATTCGAAACACGGTATCTTGTTATCAGTGGGGGAGCTTTGCTGCCGATAGACTTGTAGATAAATTCTAAAATACTACCAATAGCGAAAGC
>CAYUZZ010000069.1:0-8822 GCA_964449505.1 uncultured Hyphomicrobiales bacterium
TTATCTTCAAATTGCTGATAAACGAGTTCAAGATTAGATGAATAAGTTTCATCACTAGCTTTCAACCTTTTAATTGATTTAACAAGAAACTTATTGAGATTAGTACCATTTTGTTGAATATATTCGGCAACACTATCGCGAAGGGCAAGTTCAAGAGAGTTAATTTTATTTAAAAGTAGCTCTCTGTCGCTGATGGGAGCAGCAATAACTTCATCCTCCAACGACTTTGCCATTTTATGATATTGCCGAATGATTTTTTGATCTAATTCCTCAAATTCATCGTAAGTGGGTGC
Source organism: uncultured Hyphomicrobiales bacterium (assembly GCA_964449505.1). Classification (GTDB taxonomy): domain Bacteria; phylum Bacteroidota; class Ignavibacteria; order Kapaibacteriales; family UBA2268; genus JBDHXE01. The sequence continues at coordinate 294 of CAYUZZ010000069.1, forward strand.
AAAAACTTTAGTTTTTGGTTCAACGCCCATCATTTTTAATTGGGTTTCCAGCATAACAGCCATCTTATAAAACCCAACAACTCTGATAGAAAAGAGCCCTTCATTATCTTCATATAGTTCCAGATTAGCTTTGCTTTCCAATTCAGGAACCTTTACTACCGGAGTTGCAGCAAAGTTAGCATTATAAATAACAACAAAAATTATTATATAATATATAAACTTCATATATACCTCTATTTTCTAAAATAACAGCAAATGATATGCCAATACATAATATTTTTATAATCAAAGGATTTAATGTATTTTTGACTTTTTGTGATTAGAATAAATATAAATGAAAAGAACATTAATTACATCAGCATTGCCATACGCTAATGGATATATTCATTTGGGGCACGTTGCTGGAGCCTACCTGCCAGCCGATATTTATGCCAGATATCTAAGATTGAAAGGAGAAGAGGTTTTATACGTATGTGGCTCGGACGAACATGGGGTTGCAATAACTATCTCTGCAGATAAGGAAAAGACAAGCCCTCAAAGTATAGTAGATAAATACCACAATGCAAATTATCTGGCATTTTTAAATTTTGGAATGAGTTTCGATATTTATTCCCGAACTTCGATTAAAGAACATCATATTACTGCAAGAGAATTCTTTGGTGATTTTCTTAAGAAGGGTTATTTAGTCGAAAAAGAAGAAGAGCAATTTTTTGACAGCGATGCAGGAATGTTTTTACCAGATAGATATGTAGAGGGAATCTGCCCAAATTGTGGCTACGACAAGGCTCGTGGTGACCAATGCGATAGTTGTGGAGCCTATTATAATCAAACCGAACTAAAGAATCCAAAATCAATAATTAGTGGCAAAACACCCGAAGTAAGGAAAACTTCTCACTGGTATTTCAAATTTAATGAATTCCAGTCATTTCTTGAAGAATATGTTAATAAACATAGCAATGATTGGAAAGATAACGTCTTGGCTCAGACAAATTCTTGGCTCAAAGCTGGAATGTCGGAGCGTGCCATAACTCGCGATTTGGATTGGGGAGTTAGCATTAGTGGTATAGATGGAGTTCCTGATGAGCGAGCGGCAGGGAAAAAACTTTATGTTTGGTTTGATGCAGTTTTAGGCTATATTACTGCAACCAAGATATGGTCTAAAGAACATAATCAGAATTGGGAAAAATGGTGGAAATCCGAAGATACCAAATATATTGCTTTCATTGGAAAGGATAATATTGTGTTCCATACTTTGATATTCCCTACTTTTTTGTTTGCCAAGGGAGAAAATTATATTTTACCGTCTAATGTCCCGGCAAATGAGTTTTTGAATCTTGAAGGCGAAAAATTCTCTAAATCACGTAATTGGTCTATTGATTTGAAAGATTTTTCCTCCGAGTTCCCCGAACCCTACCAAATGGATGCCTTACGATATACATTAGCAATGAATTTTCCAGAAACTAAGGATTCTGATTTTACTTGGAAAGAGTTTCAAGCAAGAAATAATAACGAGTTAGCCTCAATCTTAGGTAATTTTATTAATCGTTCATTGCAATTTTTGCATAAAAACTTCGATGGCAAAGTACCAGTACTTTCGTCAAAATTTTCCGATTTGGCAATGGACTTTAGCAATTTTTCGTTGCGAGGAAATGATGAGGACTTCAGATTCTGGTTTGCAGAAAAATATTCAGAACACGACCTTACGTTATTAAGTGAATTGAATAAATATATTGACAACGCAAATGATTTCTTTGATAGATTTAGATTCCGTGATGCCATACTATCGGTTATGAACATTGCACGAGCTGCCAATAAGTACTTCAATGATGAAGAACCTTGGAAAATGGTTAAAAGTAATAATGATTATGCTGCCAAAACACTATATGTATGCTGTCAGATTGTACATTCGCTGGCAATATTATTTTCTCCAATTCTACCAAACACTACCAAGCAAATTTATAACTTCCTTGGCTTATTACCACACACAGGTATGCCCGATAATTCCGAAACAAATAACCTCAATATGTGGGAATCAGCAAGGTTTGCTACATTAGAGCAAGGTAAAGAAATTAAATTGCCTAATATTTTATTTAAGCAAATTGAAAATGATATAATTGAATTACAAATTTCCAAACTTGGGAACAAAGAAAATAAACAAGTCGTCGATGAGTTACTAGATATTTCTGATTTTCAGAAAATAAAACTTCGTACAGCTAAGGTATTATCAGCAGAAAAGTTAAAAAAATCGAAAAAATTACTTAAACTTCAAGTAGATTTAGGTGACCAGAAACGCCAAATCATTGCTGGTGTTGCTGAATATTATCAGCCCGAAGAGCTTATTGGAAAAACTATAATTGTGGTATCAAACCTTAAACCCGCAAAATTAATGGGTGAGGAATCGCAAGCTATGATGCTTGCTGCATCGCATAAGGGTAAACTATGTTTTGTTACACCAGAAAAAGAGATAGAGACTGGAGCAGAAGTACGTTAACTATTTAGCAAACCTCTGCCAGCCTTAGTAATTGCATTGTCGTTAACTAATTTTTTATATATTGAATCGATAACGCCATTGATAAAAAAACTGCTTTTGTCTGTGGAGTATTTTTTTGCTAAGTCCAATGCCTCGTTCATAGTTACCTTAGGTGGTACTTCTGGGCAAAACATAAATTCTGAAGCAGCAATTACAATGATAATTTTGTCAATCAAAGATATGCGTTCCAAGTCCCAATTATCAGCAGATTCCTGAATCATCGCACCTATTTTTTCAAAATTATTAACAGAAAAACGAACTAAATCTTTTGCGAATTCCACGTCGTCATCTTTCCAAATTATTGGTACGTCAGCTTCTAATTCATATACTTCACTCGGCTTTAGTAATCTTTCTATTACTTCTTCATTATCGCCAAAGTTAAATTCTCTATAAAAAATATGACTGAAATCTCTGTCCAAATCGTCATGATTCTGAAAAAAAGCATACAATACTTGTAATACTTTCGAACGTAATATCTTCCTAACACCTTTTTGCGTCTTTTGTTTGCTTATCGGGAAAACGTTTTCTTCTTCTACTTTTTGTTTCATATTTCAAATAACTTAAAAAAACAAAAATACGTATTTTTTTTAATATACAATGGTTTGCGTTTTATTAATTTAATTAACACCTTGACTTAACTAAATTACCAAAGAATCCGCCACTTCTATTTATCATATACTTTAACAACTATTTTATACATTTTCATGAATCAATTACTTGGTGAATAATCTAATTATCCTTAAGCAAATGAGCTTAACAAGAAATTTCAATTTTATCGTCTATATGCAATTATGTTTGTATAATTTATTATTTAATAGCAATGGAAGAATCAAATTCTGGACATCATAAGCCCTTGCGGGCAGTTGCGAACAAGTTAAGAGATTTGCAAAGTGCATACGGCAAAAGTAGCCCTTCGGTTGCTTCTGGCGAGCCAGATATTGAAAAAATAAATAAAGAAGTTAAAGATGAATTAAAAAAAAGCGAGTTACAGGAAAATTTATATAAAGAAAGGATAAATGATTTGGAAATAGAAATCAACGAATTAAATGTAGGCAATGATTCATTGGTAGAGCAATTGAATACTCTCCAAAAGGAAAAAGATGAGTTGCGTGAGCAGTTGCTTCGCAAGGTTGCTGATTTTGAAAATTTCAGAAAAAGATCAATTGATGAAAAAAAAGAAATCATTGACTACGCCAACGAGAAATTACTTGCAAGATTTATTGAAATACTCGACAATATAAATTCTGCTACTGAAGCTGGCAAAAATACCAATGATATCGATTCGATGAATAAAGGGCTTGAAATGATTTTCAATAAGACTCGTAAAATGTTTGAGGATGCGGGTGTTAAGAAAATGGATAACCTCGAAGGCAAACTATTTGACGTTAACTATCACGAAGCATTAATGATGATAAATTCTGATTTACCTGAGGGTACAATTGTTCAGGTTGTTCAGCCTGGATATTTATTTAATGATAAGGTTTTAAGGTTTGCAAAAGTAGTTACATCTAACGGTAAAGTTGATTAATAAACGGGAATTTGAATTAAAATGAGTCAAAGAGATTTTTATGAAGTGCTTGGGGTTTCGAGAAGTGCTTCGTTGGATGAGATAAAATCCAGCTATAGAAAAATGGCAATGCAGTTTCACCCTGACCGCAATCCTGGTGATAAAGAATCGGAGGATAAATTTAAGGAAGCTGCCGAAGCCTATGAAGTATTGAGTGATGAAAATAAGAAAGCAAAATACGACAGATATGGTTTTGATGGACTGCGAGGTACCGATTACCACCAATATACAAATATGAATGATATTTTTTCATCTTTTGGTGATGTGTTTGGTGGTAGTATCTTCGAGGATTTTTTTGGTGGCTCTTCAGCAAGGGGTGGAAGACACAGATATGCTGGTGAAGCTGGATCTGATATTAAAATCAAGTTACCTCTAACTATGGAAGAAGTTTGTACGGGTGCTCGTAAATCTATCAAAATTAAAAGACTTGTGGTATGCGACTCTTGTCATGGTACGGGTGCTAAATCCGGTTCTTCTAAAAAAACTTGTCATACTTGCAATGGAGCTGGTGAAGTTCGTCAGGTACAACGTTCAATCTTCGGTCAAATGGTAAATATAAGTGTTTGCCCTACATGCAGGGGCGAAGGTCAGATAATTGCCGAAAAATGCGAAACTTGTCGCGGTGACGGTAGAGTTCATGGTGAAGATAAGATTGAGATTAATATACCACCTGGAGTGGAGTCTGGCAATTATATTCCAGTTAGCAATAAGGGAAATTCCGGGAAAAATGGCGGACCTGATGGTAATTTAATTGTTATTATTGAAGAGAAAAAGCACGATTTATTTTTGCGTGATGGAAACAATATCATTTATAGTCTTAGTATTACATTTCCTCAAGCAGCGATTGGCGATGAAGTTGAAATTCCAATTATTAATGGAAAACACAAGTTGAAAATAGAACCTGGGACTCAACCAGGCAGTTATATTTCGCTTAGAGGGAAGGGTATTCCTTTTCTGAACAGTAATACAAAAGGTGATTTTATAGTTAAGTTTAACGTTAGTGTTCCCAGCAAACTAACTTCTCGTGAGAAGGAATTATTGATGGAGTTAGCTGATAGTGACAATTTTTCTATAAATGGGAATTCTAAAAAGGGTAAAGATATTTTAAATAAAATTAAGGATGCTTTTTTATAGTGATTAAAGCATTCTATTTAATATTGTTATTTACAATCATTATATCTTCGTGTAATACTCCACAAGCAGAGATAAAATACGATTCACGAGGTAGAATAGTTACTTATTACACCAGCAAGACCGATACGATATTTTTCGAAGAAAATAGTTCTGTGATAGATTCTTTATATAATGAGGCGATTGTATTAGTTGTTAATTATGTAATTAAAGAGAATAAGAATATTGCTATCAGTGCTTTTGGTCATGAGTTTGAAAATGCTGATATAACTAAACAAAGGTTATTATCTCTTGAGAATAACTTAGTACAGAAAGGTTTGAACAAAATCAGAATTTACCGAAGAGAAAATGCTTTGATACTGTCAGCTACTGATGATGGAAAAATAACTGAAGTTGAAAAAAAGGCTGCGAGAAAAATCGTGATGACTGTTGTGGAGTAATAATTAAAGGTATTGTAATAGTTTATAATTCAAATAATGGAAAAAATCCGATGATTTATTAAATCACCGGATTTTTTATTTTATATAAATATTCTGAATGAATTACTTTTGTCCAGCAGCAGTTTTGGCTGCTGTTACAAATGAATCCACGAATCTCTTATAACGGTCTGCATCAGCACCAGAAATTTTCCCCCTCTCCATAAAAGTAAGCAAATTCTGTGCAGTAGCCAGTGGGAAATTCATTTCTACATTTGAAGTTGCTTGCAATTTTTCATTTTGAATTTTATCCAAATATGGCTTTAATGCAGTTTTGACGGTAACAAATGCATCTACTTCATTTCCACGAAGTTCGACTGAGTTTAATAACTGTGCAGCAAATACCAAATCACCGGCAGTTACAGTTGGTTTGATATTTTGAACGGTTGTAGTTGGTGCTTGTGCACTTAAATTGATTGCGAATACAGCAAAAAGAAAGATAGAAAGATAAGCTATATGCTTCATAACTAAATCCTATAATAATTTATTAATATTAAGTGATAAACTAAATCTATGTAAATTTGCAGAGGAACCATATCTTGAAAAACCATAATCAAAGTTAAAGTCATCGAGTACAATCTCAACACCACCACTAAAGCCTGTCAAGCCTTTATCGGCTTCCGCATCGGTTAGCGATCTTATTTGATTATCGTAACCTAATCTTAATTGAATATTTTTACCAACATAAAATTCTCCACCAATATTGAAACTTTTAAATTTTGACACAAAGTCATTTGTTTTATCTGCAAGGTGATGGAAAGAGAAGTTAAATAATAGTGGCAACCCTCTGAGTCGATGATTGAACCCAATTCTGATGTCGAGCGGTAAATCCTCTCCTTGATTTGAAATCTTGGATATTTGAGTACCTGCGTGCAACACAGATTTTGCAAGGTTAGTTCTGTTATCGGCTAAGCTATAAATCAAACCGGCATCGAGAGCAATTGCAGAGGTGCTTACTTCCTCAATACCAGCATAAATATATTTAATTGTTGCCCCATAGTATAAATTAGTATCTAATTTATTGGAATATGAAAGCCCAAATGTAAGGTCACTTGCCGAGAATGTGCGACCATCCCTATTTCCCAATTTGTCGGCATAATCAAATGCTCCATAAGATGTAAATCCAATAGAAGCAGCGAAATTTCCATATTCAGGATTGTGATGAATATAAGAAATACCTCCAGAATTAATATCGAGTACGTGCTTTAGAAAGGTAATCTGCAATTTTTTATCTTCCACCGAAGAGATTAAGGCGGGATTGTAAAACAATGCCGAGGGGTCATTTTTAAGTGCTACAATCGAGCCGGCAAGGGCAGCCCCACGGGCATTAGACTGATATCTCAGGAAATTAAAAGGGCTATCAATCGAGAATGCAGTTACATTCATTAATAGAGCAAGAGAAATCAGTTTTATAAGATTTTTAAACATATTCCTGCCATTCTAATATTTTAAAAAAAGTACAATTTACCATCTAAATTCCCTCTTTAACTTTAGCAATTATCTCCGAAAATATCTTTGGGGGTTTCACCGGAATACGGCTTCCGTTAGCAACAAAAATATGTTTTGTAAAACCTTCCGTAATTATCGTATTATCTCTGAAAATATTATATTCGAATTTTAGTAAAGCACCACCTTCGTAATTTAGTACTGCCTCTACTTCAAGTAAATCATCATAAAAAGCGGGCTTCAAATATCTGGCGTAGGTATCTATTAGGGGTAATATATATCCTGATTCTTCCAAATCGCGATACCTCATCCCGTAATTTCTCATCAACTCAGTTCTGCCAACTTCAAATAAAGCGAAGTAATTTCCATTATACAAATAGCCCATTTTATCAGTATCTGCATATCTAACTCTCACCATTACACTACTTTTTAGAGTAACCATTATTCTCGTGCCTTTTCGAATAGTTCCATTAATCGTTCAAAATCATCCGCAGAATAAAATTGGAATTCTATGCTTCCACTTGTTTCGGATTTAGGAAATATCTTTACTTGAGTTCCGAATATTTTTCTTAATAAATCTGATTTTTCATTAATAACAGCTTCAAGTGTTGCAGATAATTTGTTTGATTTAGGTGCTTTTTTTTCTTTAGAGTTTTTGTTGCTATCAAGAATTTTTCGTACAAGCTGCTCGGTCTGTCTTACAGATAAATTATTTGTTACTATTTCATTAATGGCAACAATTATTTTAGCGTGGTCGTCAATTGACACTAAGGCTCTTGCATGTCCATAGCTTAACTTCTTGGTTCTTACCTGATCCTGCACGCTAACAGGCAATCTTAGCAGTCTGATAAAATTGGAAATAGTTGAACGTTCCCTTCCCACTCTTTCTGCTACTTGCTCTTGAGTATATTTGTATTCTTCAATCAATCTTTGATAACCGTTAGCTACTTCAATAGGGTTCAAATCTTCTCTTTGCAAATTTTCAATCAGTGCAATTTCTAACATTTGCACATTGGTATTTACATCGAGTACGTATGCAGGAATACTATCCAATCCAGCAAGAATTGATGCCCTCACTCTTCTTTCACCTGATATCAACTCGTACCCTTCGTCGGTTTTTCGTACGGTGATAGCAGTTATAACACCGTGCTTTTGAATAGAATTTTTCAAATCTTCCAAGGCTACTTCATCAAAATCTTTACGTGGCTGGTATGGATTAGTGATAATCTTTTTTATTTCTATATTTGAGGTAATTCCAGGTTGTTCGTTTTCATTACTAACGCTAAAACCTTCGTCAGCAGTAAAGGAAACCGAAGATATTAGTGCTCCTAATCCTTTACCTAATCCTTGTTTTATTTTATTCGATTTCGCCATTATAT
>CAYUZZ010000070.1:0-8745 GCA_964449505.1 uncultured Hyphomicrobiales bacterium
AATGCCCTTCTTCGGTACCAGGTGCCAATTTGGATGCTCTTTCGTAAAATGAAGATGCTTGTTTGAAATTTTTCGCCAAATAAAACCCGTCACCCTGTCGAGTTAGTACTTCTACTGCAAATGATGATTTTGGAAATTCTTTAACTAATTGGTCAAAAATTACAGATGATTTATCAAATTCTTTCATTCTGAAATAAGCCCAACCAATGCCATATAGAGATTCTTCTCTTCTTGGTGATGCGGGAAAGTTTTTAATAATTTTATCGTAATTTTCGATGGAGTTTCGCATCAAGTCATTTTTATAGAATGCTTCTGCTAACCAGAAAATTGCTTCGTCCATTCTTTTATCTCCTTTACTTTCGGCAATAAAAGATTGAAGATTAACTATTGCTTCGGCACTTCTCATTGACTTAATTAGGCAAATACCCAGTTTTCGATTTGCTTCAGAAATATACCATTTTTTACGGGGCATAATTATGTCGTTTGAATTGAAAGCTAACTTAATCGCTTTTTTATATTCTTTAACAGCTCTTTCCCACAAGCTTCTTTCCATAAATGAAGAGGCAAGCAAAAGATTAATTCTTACTAAAATTCTGCCATCTTGTGTTTCAATAGCAGCTCGTTCTAATGTTTTAATTGCTGCATCAAAGTCTTGTTCTTCGTAATAGATTTGCCCCAATTCTAAAAGTACATTCCCAAGCAATGGGTATGCAGGTTGTGATGAGAGCGCCAATAACTCTTTTTTGGCAACTTCAACATTACCACCCCGTTTTAGTGCTACTACTTTATAAAGTTGTGCAGTTGTGAGAATTTTGGAGGGTTTGTCCTGATTTTTATTAATTATTTCTTCATATTGATGGAGTGCATCGTTGTTTTTGTTCAGATTCAATAATGCCCAACCGTAGCCTAATCTTATCAAATCTATATATTCAGAATCAGAATAAGTATCCAAAAAGAAGCCGAATACATTAGCAGCTTCGTTGTAATTTCCAGCTACATTATAGGCTTCTCCTCTTAAGTAAAGAATTTTCTCTCGAATATCACTTGATAAAATTTGTTCTTCGAACTGCAGACCAATTGTATCCTGATTATAAATATGGTCTAGTAATGTTTGTGCTTGATTAAGGGAAATCAGGGCACTTGTTGATTGCCTAAGAGTTAATGAATTCACAGCTTCGGCAACAAGTGACGGCAATACTGTATTTCGTTTTGGATACTTTTGATAGTTAGTCCTGAAAAAACTTATTGCGGAATCACTTTTAAGATTTAGCTCGTAAATTCTACCAATATTAAAAAGGGCGTCATCTGCAAATATCCCATTTTCATATTTATTGGCTACATTCAAAAATGGACCGATTGCGTCGAGATACCTGCCTTGCTTTGATAGTGCCATTCCAAGCCAGAAATTAGCTAAATGTGCTATCTCAGAGTAGGACACTATATCGCGATCTTCTATATCTGATTCTGCAAATATGATTGCAGCTTCGAAACTGCTTTCAGCATCAACGTATCGTTTCATATCGAGAGCAATCAAACCTTTCAATAATTCAGCAAATGGTATATAGGGCGAATTATTTCTGGTTTTGATAAAATCTGACAGTTGACCATAAGCAATATTGTTGTTATCCCGCGTATAATCAATCCTCGCCTTCAGAATTTTTGATTTATCAGACGTTGGATTATCCGGGTATTTTTCTATGAAATTGAAAAGCAATTGTTCTGATTTGTGAATTAAGCTCTCAAAATAATATTTTTCAGATTCATTATATTGCAATGACCCAAACTGATGGTTATAATCTACGGTCTGTGCCGATATGCTATTGCATAACAGAATAGCACAAAACAGGTACAATGTGTATTTTACCATATTACCTTCAATAAAACATTAATATGGCAGCCCCCCAATAAATATTTGCTGCAATGTAAAAATACGAAATTATTCCGAAAATTAATAATTTCTTTTATTATTTTAAGTTAATACAATTATTGACAGGAAAAGTATCAGTTAGAGATTTTTTCTTTTTCAAGGGGTTTGATTTGGATTTTTTGGTGAGGAATGGTGCTAATATGTTGGTTATTATTAATTCCGCAACATTTAGCTATTGCTTCTTTCAGTTTTTCCTTTTCTTCTATACTCATGAATTTAGAACGCAATATAAATGAACTTTCAGCACGGTCACACTGTTCGCATTGTGTATGTTGATTTGGTGTTTGATTTTTGCTTTGGAAAAAGTTTAAATTAGATAAATTATCAAATCCAAATTTAACGCCAGCATAAATCAAGTAAAAAAATGCCAGCATACCTGCGGCTTCGAGAAAAGTTATTTCTTCGTATCCATAATTGACCACTAAATAATCATTCCACAACCATGCGAGCAGCATACCACTCACTTTTAGTAATCCTGCGAAGATTACTATATATATTAAAGATTTTGTTGCGCTATATTTTAATGATTTCATGCAATTAGAATAATTATTACTTAGTAAAAAACGAAATTGCAATTGTATTATTTTGACTTGTCATGAATAAAAAAAGGGCTTAAATTAAGCCCTTTATTATTTTATTAATCATTACATATCATTAAGTGATTTGTAAAGCTCTTTCAGTTTCTTTCGCAGGTGTAATACTGCATAACGCTTACGTGCAAGTAAGGTATTTATATTTACGCCTGTCTCCTCTGACATCTCTCGGAAGGAAATGCCTTCGAATTCATTTTTTACGAAAACTTCGCGTTGTTCGTTGGGTAATTCAGCCAATCCATCTTGTACAGCCTCCCAAATTGTTTTTCTTATCAAGTCCGTTTCGGGACTGGTCGAAAAATCACCAAGGAAATTCTCAAAGGCATCAACGCCATCTTCTGCCTGTCCGGGTGTCTGCATATCAGAGAATGTCTCGGCACGTTTTTTTCTGTAAGAATCAATTATTCTGTTTCTGACGGCAGTAAATACCCAAGACGCAATATTCTCTATGGGTTTTTGTACATTTGCAGATGCAGCCAATACATTAGTGAATACATCTTGCAATATGTCTTCGGCTTCTTCCTGGCTTCTTACACGTTGACGTATGAATCCCAAGAACTTTTTCCTATCGGTACGGAACAGGTTCTCTATTTGCAATGCTAAATCCATATACCACTCCTATTTAATAACTATAAATTTTAAAGTCTTCATTCACCATAGCGATTTTGTTATAATCCTGCTATTAATCATTCATTAAATCCTAATCAGTATCAAAAAAGACATCAGCCTCCAGAATTTATAGTTAAATGTGCTTCATTTACAATATATAGACAATTTAAAATCAAAAAGGTTTCACTTTTTTTTACAATATTTTACAAATATAAGTTTTTTTCTGCAATTTTTCAACTTTCATTCTGTTAATACAATAATTTTTGTCAGTTTTTATTGATTTCTATGACAATATAGCATACTACTGCTAATTTTTCATGCTTTTATGACAAAACCTTTTCTTCTTATGTCAAATATACGTTATTAAAAATTTATTTTTCATATTTATATCATTGGAATTTTTATGCCAAATTTTTCAGCATTCTTTTTAGCTCTATCATATCCTGCATCAGCATGCCGCAAAATTCCCATCATCGGGTCGTAGGTAAGCACTCTTGATAATCTTTCTGAAGCATCTTTGGTACCATCGGCAACTACAACCATCCCAGCATGCAAGGATAATCCCATTCCAACGCCCCCTCCATGGTGGAACGAAATCCAGGTAGCGCCACCAATTGCGTTTAATGCAAAATTAAAGTAAACCCAATCTGCAATTGCATCGCTACCGTCCAGCATCGATTCGGTTTCCCTGTACGGAGATGCCACCGAACCACAGTCTAAATGGTCTCTGCCTATAACTATTGGTGCTGATACTTTTCCTGAATGTACAAGTTCATTAAACAGTAAACCTGCTTTTTTTCTGTCTCCATATCCAAGCCAGCATATTCTGGCTGGTAGTGCCTGATATTTAACTGTTGATTGAGCATTTTCTATCCATCTATGTAAAGGTTTATCATCGGGAAATAGTGATTTTACGGCATCATCTGTTACTTTGATATCATTTGGATCGCCACTAAGTGCAACCCATCTAAATGGTCCTTTTCCATCACAAAATAATGGGCGAATATATTCTGGAACAAAGCCGTTAAAGTCGAATGCATTTGGTAAATGTCCTTTATCTCTTGCCATTCCTCGGATATTGTTACCATAATCAAATACTATGGAGCCTTTTTTTTGAAATTCAATCATTGCTGATACGTGATTTGCGATAGATTTATATGCTTCTTCGAGATATTTGTCAGGGTCAGAAATTCTGAGTGCATCAGCATTTAGCTTTGAGTAATTAGCAGGATAGTAGCCATTTAGAGGGTCATGAGCAGCGGTCTGGTCAGTTACTATGTCGGGTACAATCCCGCGTCTTAGGATTTCTGGTAATATTTCTGCAGCATTGCCTATAAGCCCTATCGAGATAGCGGTTTTATTGGAAGTATGGTTTTTTATAATAGTTAGTGCTTCGTCTAAATTGTTAGCTTTAACATCACAGTAGCCATCTTTTATTCGCTTGTCTATTCTTGATTCATCGATTTCAACTGTAATAGAGGCAGCACCGGTGAATTTTGCAGCAAGTGGTTGGGCACCACCCATTCCACCCATTCCGGCTGTTAGCAGGAATCTCCCATACAAATCACCACCAAAATGCTGACGCGCACATTCGGCAAAGGTTTCGTAAGTACCTTGCAAAATCCCCTGTGTGCCGATATAAATCCAACTACCTGCCGTCATTTGTCCATACATTATCAGTCCTAATTTGTCTAATCTTCTGAATTCTTCCCAATTAGCCCAATTAGGAACAAGGTTGGAATTTGCTATTATCACACGTGGTGCTGATTTATAAGTTTTTACCACTCCAACTGGTTTACCAGACTGTACAAGCAAGGTATCATCTTCGTCCATTTTTGTTAAGGTATCTGTAATTGCATCGAAGGCTTCCCAATTTCTGGCTGCTTTTCCATAACCTCCATAAACAATCAAGTCTGAAGGTTTCTCTGCATTTTCTGGGTCAAGGTTGTGATGAATCATTCTATAGGCGGCTTCTATTTGCCAATTTTTGCATTTTAATTCTGTACCTCTTGGTACTTTGACGGTTCTCATTTTAATTTTTCCTAATTTTCATTTTTTATAATTTTCAATATTTCTTCATGATTAACTTTATATTTTTCGAATATAGAACGAAAATATTCCCATGGGTAAATCCCCGAAGTATGTCCATCAGCCCATTCTGCATTTATGGCATAATTTCCTATTGGGGTTAGGGATTTTAATTCAAACTGACCTTGTTTAAATATTGGCATTGAAAATTTACCCTCTTGTTGGGCGACTTCTTGCTTTTCCCTGCAGTCAGCACAAGGGCATTCTTTTTTCAATTTTTCTAACTTTATTATGCTTTCAAATCCATCATCCCATATAGCTTTTAGATAGCCAACGGCAGGCTTTGTTATTGATATTGGTATATAGTTCATCTTAATCGGACTTAATTAATCTTATTTTAAAAATATTTAATTTCTTTAGTTGCAATATAATTAATCTTTTGGAAATAGTTCAAAAATATTACTTTTCATTTTAACAAATTTTGTAGCTTTTCTTGTGCGTTATTCAGGGACTCTCTGGAATCTTTTTTGCCGTAAAGTGCTTCTACTGCTGCTTCTTCTATAATTTGTTCTATGTCGAGCCACTGTGGATTTACAGGTGTCATTCTTGCATATTTCAGCTGTTCGGCAAATACTAACCTTTTAGGAAATGCTTTGTAGAAATTATCTTGGAAGTAATTTTTATCAGCAGGAAAGCCAGCTTCGATAATTTTCTTACAAAACTCTATGCTATTGCGTCCGTCAGTAAGGTATTTGGCAAGTTTTTTTGCTAATGTCATATTCTTGCTTTTGGCATTTACGGCTATGTATTCACCTCCGGCAAATGATACACCCTTATTGGTATTATCATCAGGTATTAGTGCAACGTTGTAATGAAGATTGGGATTTTCATTTTTTATTTTTTCGATTAGCCATCCGCCTGAGAATTGGAACCCTAATTTGCCTTCTGTAAATACTGCATCAAGTTGGCGTTGTGTCTCTATTAAACCTTCACGGGATAATTCTACATACATATTGAGTGCCTTAATATTTTGTTCGGTATTTATCACTGGTTTACCTGATTTATCCAAAATATCACCACCAAAAGTCCAAAACATTGCCACAAGTTTTTTATATAATCTATGCCTGTCGGAGCCATTGGCTCCAAAACCATAGATACCTTCTATATTATTGATTTTCTCTGCAATCAGCAAAAGGCTATCGAAGGTTTTGGGTGGAATATTGCTTCCGGTAACTTTTTCCAATAAATCTACGTTATAAAAAAGCACACGGGTATCTACAATCCATGGTAGAGCATATAATTTATTATCGTAATATGATGGTGCTGTTGAAAAATCAATAAACTTAGATATTTCCATTTCTTTATTATCTAATTGGGCAAGTACTCCTGAAGAAGAAAATTGAGCTACCCAATCAGAACCAAGTTCTAACACATCTGGGGCAGTCTTGGAATTGAATGCAGCGAATAATTTTGTTTTGCCATCGTTCCAGCTAAGTTCTGTTAACTCAACAGTGCAATTATTTTCTTTTTCAAATTTTTCAACAAGCCCTTTTATTACATTTAGCTGGTAGGGTTCGCTCCAAAAATGCCAAAACTGAATTTTATTTGATGATACGCCATTTTCTTTGTTACACGATAACAGCAATATTAACACTACACAAACTGCATAAAAACTACTTTTCATAATTATCCTAAATTTGATTACAAAGGTACTAATTTATATTATTATATTATACCGATTTTAATGGTAATTATTTCACATTATTTTTACGATTAATTAATAGAAATTTCATATTTTTGTAAAATTATGTTATTAACTACTTTACTTGGATAAAAGATGAAAACTTTGATTGAACCCTTTAAAATAAAGTCGGTGGAAGAAATTCCGATAACTACCAGAGAAAACAGAACTAAATACCTTCAAAACGCATATTATAATCCTTTCTTCCTCAGATCAGAGCATATTACAATAGATTTGCTGACCGATAGTGGAACAACTGCCATGAGTGCCAAGCAATGGGCTGCACTTATGGATGGTGATGAAGCATACGCTGGCAGCAGAAGTTATTATAAGTTCGAAAATATTGTTAAAGAAATCACAGGATTTAAGAATATTATTCCTACTCACCAAGGGCGGGCAGCAGAAAAAATCCTTTTCACCATCATTGGTGGCAAAGGTAAAACAATTCTTTCTAATACTTTATTTGATACTACACGTGGCAATATTGAATTTTCTGGGGCAGAGGGTATTGATTTACCGACTGAAGTCGGCATTCAACCCGAAGTTGTGGCGCCTTTCAAAGGCAACATTGATACGGTAAAATTAGAAAAAACAATTAATAGAATTGGTGCGGAGAATATTCCACTGTGCATTATAACTATTACCAATAACAGTGGTGGTGGACAGCCTGTATCAATGCAAAATATCAGGGAAACTAAAGAAATATGCAAAAGATATGGTATTCCGATGTATTTGGATAGTTGTAGATTTGCAGAAAATGCATATTTTATCAAAATGAGAGAACCTGGCTACCAAAATAAAACTGTTAAAGAAATCGCATTCGAAATGTTCTCCTATGCCGATGGGGCAACTATGAGTGCTAAAAAAGATGGGCTATCGAATACTGGCGGTTTTCTTGCTTCCAATGATGACGATTTTGCTGGTAAAGCACGTGAAATTTTGATAATTACCGAAGGGTTTATTACTTACGGTGGTATGACAAGAAGAGATTTAGAGGCTCTGGCTCAGGGATTTGTGGAAGTTCTTGATGAACATTATCTTGAATACAGGGTTGGACAGATTGAATACTTAGGAAAAAAATTAACTGAGGCTGGTGTGCCAATTTTATTGCCCACTGGTGGCCATGCAGTTTATCTTGATGCACGTAGATTTGCTCCACACATCGCTCCCGAATTTTTTCCAGGACAGAGTATTTTATGCGAGTTGTATCTTACTGGTGGTATTCGTTCTGTTGAGATTGGTTCTTTAATGTTTGGCAGAAAAGATGAGGCTGGTGTACACATTGCCCCACCAATGGAATTGGTTCGTTTGGCTGTACCACGCCGTGTATATACACAGGCACACACTGATTATGTAGCCGAAGCATGTATTGAGGTTTATCAAAAACGCAAAGAATTAAGAAAGATGCATTTAACTTTCGAATCTCAATATCTGAGACATTTTACCGCTAAGTTAGATTATATTTAGATTTGATTTTAACTGGAATTTTTTATTCCAAACGCAGAGTTAGATTATATTTTAAAAAGCACGAGCTTTGTTCTTGTGCTTTTTTAATTTAATTGCAAAAACATCCAAAAGGCAATGTGATACCATGACCTTAGCATAATTTCTTGGTTTTGTTGATGCAGAATTATCCTAAGTAGTACTGATAATCGAATCAAGATGAGTTACATGGTAGCTTGTATCCCGAAAATCAATTTTCATCATAGGGACTAATTTAATATTCTTCGCCACATAAATATGGTTCATATATTATTTAAAAATTAATATATTTGTAAAAATATGTATTTTTGTAAAAAATAAAAAAAGAATATGAATGAAAACGAGTTAAATAACGCTTTAGAGAA
>CAYUZZ010000071.1:0-4779 GCA_964449505.1 uncultured Hyphomicrobiales bacterium
TTTTAATTATGAGAACATTGACGATTATAATTTTGTTTTACTCGGTTGCATTTGTAGATTTGCTATCTTTTGGGGACTTTTGTTTCACGGATTTTTCGAGCCGAAAAGAATGGTTCCACAAGGATAGCGTTGTAACTGTTAGTTCAGATTTTGTAAACGAAAGTTCCAATTTGATTGTTAATGAAAAGATAATTCTCAAATCAAAATTTCATTCTGGAGTAATAGTTAGTTTATTTGATATAATGGGTAATGTAATTTTTAATAGATTTATCGAGGCTGATGAACATATTTCCATTTCGTTAGAAACCTATATGAGTCTGCCTGCAGGAGTATTTTTCCTAAATATACAAGGATTTCCTCAATCTGAAAAAAGATTTAACCAACGCATTAAAATATTAAAAGCCCCCTTTTGAAAATATCAACATTGAATTTCATATAAATTATATTGTCTAATATTCGTTATCTTTTTAAAATTTAGAGCAGGTAAATGGAAATCTTATTTGGGACATTTATATTAATTACAACTTTTTTTATTATGGAATTTGTTGCTTGGTTTGCACATAAGTTTGTGATGCATGGATTCTTGTGGAATTTACATTATGACCATCACAATCAGCCGAAGGGATTTTTACAGAAAAACGATACCTTTTTTTTAATCTTTGCCATACCAAGTTGGTTATTTATTATGTTTGGAGCAATTGATGGATTTGATTACAAGTCATATATTGGATTTGGAATATTGCTTTATGGATTGGCATATTTTCTGGTACACGAGGTGTTAATACACCATAGATTAAAAAAATTGAGAAGATTTTTATTTAAGAATGTGAACAATAATTATCTAAAAGTGCTTATAAAAGCACATCATACTCATCATAAATATTTGGGCAAAACTCCCGGTGAATCATTTGGTATGTTGATTGTGCACAAGAAGTTTTATAATACTCAGCGGGTAAGAGATGTTGGATAAGCATTTCACTTATTTAATCATTAATTTCCTTAGTATCCTATATCCCCTTGCCCAGAGCTTCGAGCATCGGTTGAATTATTATAAAAAGTGGAAATTTTTATTCCCATCTATTTTACTAACTGGTGTTTTTTTTATAGTTTGGGATATTTTTAAAACTGGTTTGGGTATATGGTCATTCAACCCTGATTTTATAGTGGGTATATATTTTTTTAATTTACCTGTAGAAGAGTGCTTATTTTTTTTGACCATACCCTATGCCCTAGTTTTCATTTACGAGGTATTGAATTATTATATTAAAAAAGATGTTTTAGGAAATTATGGGATAAGGATTGCACAATATCTTGGAATATTAAATATAATTATATCTTTGATTTTTTATGATAAAAGCTATACTTTCGTAGCATTATTACTCAATGGTATTTTTTTATTATTGCACTCCTACTTATTCAGATTTAAATGGCTTGGACGATTTTTTCTTGCTTATTTAATATCGCTGCTACCGTTTTTTATAGTAAATGGTTTGCTTACTTCAATGCCTGTAGTTATTTATAATGATGCTGAGAATACAGGTCTGAGACTGTTTACAATACCAATCGAAGACACAATGTATAGTATGCTGTTATTTCTGGTGAATATTACAATTTATGAAAATCTGAAAATGAGATGGAAAAAGAAAAATTTATAATAGGTATAATGACCGGGACATCAGTTGATTCTGTTGATACTGCTCTTTGTAGATTCTATATGGAAAGTGGAAGTTTTAGATTTGATTTATTAAATTACAAAGAGTATGAAATTAATTCTGATATTAGAAAACTTATTTTTAGAATAACAAGCAATAAATTTACTATCAAGGAATTATCACAACTCAACTTTTATCTGGCATATTTATTTTCCGATTGTTCGCAAGGGGTTTGTAAAGAAATTGGCTTTGATTTTAAAAATGTTGATTTGATTTCTATACACGGGCAAACTCTTTGGCATAATCCAATTCCGGAACAGTTTACCGATAAATTTATTAGTTCTTCATTGCAGCTAACATCAATTAGTGCATTATCAGCTATTCTAAAAAAAGAAGTTATTGGTGATTTCAGGGCTGCTGATATTGCTCTTGGCGGGCAGGGTGCCCCTCTTGTGCCTATATTCGATTATTATTTTTTGAGAGATGAAAAGAAAGATATTGTTGCACTTAATATTGGCGGAATTGCTAATATCACAATTATACCCAAAAATTGCAGCTCACAAAATTTGATCGGCTTCGATACAGGTCCTGGTAATATGTTAATTGATATTGCTGTTTCTAAATACTTCAACAAAAAATTTGATGAAAATGGTGAAATTGCTAAATCAGGTCAATTAATTGAAAAGTTATATAAAGATTTACTTAGGATAGACTTTATCTACCAAGTGCCACCAAAATCTACGGGAAGAGAGTTCTTCAATTATCAATTATTAAATTCAATGGTAAATGAGGATTATTTGCCAAATGATGTAATTAGAACAATAACTCAATTCAGTGCATTTTCAATTGCTCATAATATTAAAAAATATGCACCAATCAACTCTATGATTGTTGTTTCGGGTGGTGGTAGAATGAATTCATATCTTATAGACTTATTAAATACCGAATTAATTGATTACGATCTCATGAAAATTGACGAGTTAAATATAAATGGGGATGCAAAAGAGGCAATTTGTTTCGCTTTTTTGGGCTATTTATATAAAATGCATCTGCATGGAAATATAAATTCAATAAGCGGTGCTACAAAAGAAATAATATTGGGGGTTAGTGCAAATAATATTTAGCTAACATCAAAAATTATAAGCTAATTGAATATTATTTGAATATTTCAAATTGAATATTTCAAAAACAACCCTCTAATCGTTGTCTGATTAGAGGGGCTTGTTAAGAGAATTATTCTAAATTGTTAAAATTTAGGTATATTAATTAATGTTTAACTACAACATATTCCAGGGTAAAACTGTAGTTTCAATAACTCTTCCATCTTTAAATTCAATTATAATACCAACTAAACCATACTTATGATTTGTGATATAAGTTAATTTAGAAATTAATGGATCGTTGGCATCAACTTCCTCTACTCTAATTGTTTTAACTCTCCAAAAAGCCAAATCCCAATCTTCATCAGGATTTTTAAGCACAACAGTTCGTATAATCTTACTGCCATCAGCTTTTGTAAATTCATATTTATCACCCACGTTAGATGAGTATTTTACAATGGTGAATGGTTTGCTAATATCATTATTTGCGTGAATAAAATCTTGAATACCTTCAGAAGTAATTTTAAATTTCAATTCAGCATACAACTTGTAGTCTTTTTTGTCGCTTGTGTCAATAGTAGCATTGTATTTTGTTAAAAAATAATCTACTAACTGATGTTTCATATTATCACTTAGTCCCGATGTTCCAATTACAGTGTCTAACTTTTCTAATGATTCGAAGTCAATTGAGAAATTGCCGCTGAATGTAACAATTCCATTGTCATTTTTTGTAATAAACACAGAATCCTTAATGGCTTGGAAAGCAGCAACATTATTATCTTTTAACTTTATTGTAACACCAAATTCAGAACCTACTTTTGTCAAATCAAGATTTGTATCACCACCTATTTCGTTAGGACCTGTAGCAGTTTCGCAGGCAAAAAACAGAAAAAGAAATAATACACATAATAAATTAAGTTTACCCATGACAATCCTCCTTTTGTTAAAAGAAAAAAATAATAAATTTTATGCCTATTTTTCAAATATACAATTATTTTGGAATAAAAATCATTATTTTCTAGAAGTCTTTAGAGTTAATTATGAATAGATTAATAAGCCTTAGGCGTGTGCAAACGCTCTATTTATTGTGATTTTATTAACATTTTATTAAAGATATAACAGCTATTTTATAAAATTGTAACAATAATTTGAAAATAATTTCTTATTTTTGGGTTAATATATTAAGCATTTTTAATTATTAAAAATAATTTATAACAAAAAAAGGTGATTTATGTCTAAAATTAAGGTAATCATTATTGGTGCCGCAGGACGTGACTTCCACAATTTCAATGTAGTTTACAGAAATAATCCACTATATGATGTGGTTGCATTTACCGCAGCACAAATCCCCGATATAGATGGTAGAAAATACCCTGCCTCTTTGGCTGGTGAGCTCTATCCTGATGGTATTCCAATATATGCACAAGCAGAATTAGAAAATCTAATTACAAAGTTTGGTGCTGACGAATGTGTATTGTCTTATTCAGATTTACCATACGACACAGTTATGCATCTTGCTTCAAGAGTAATGGCAGCTGGTCCAAAATTTTCTATGTTGGGCGCTTATCCAACTATGATTAAATCCACTAAACCAATTATATCAGTTTGTGCAGTTAGAACTGGTTGTGGTAAATCACAAACAACAAGAGCTATCGTTCGTGAATTAATAGCAGCTGGCAAAAAAGTGGTTTCAGTCCGTCATCCTATGCCTTACGGTGATTTGGAGGCTCAGAAAGTACAACGCTATGCAACTATCGAGGATTTAACCAAGCATAAATGCACTATAGAAGAAATGGAAGAATACGAACCACATATTGCTATGGGTAGTATTATTTATTCTGGTGTTGATTATGAAGCAATAATCAGAGAAGCAGAAAAAGAAGCGGATATAATCATTTGGGACGGTGGAAACAACGATATGTCTTTCTACAAACCTGATTTATCTGTTGTAGTAGTTGACCCTTTAAGACCAGGTCATGAAATTTCTTATTATCCTGGTGAAGTTAACTTAAGAATGGCCGACGTTG